>NZ_FMUW01000006.1:0-167736 GCF_900101315.1 Blautia sp. SF-50 | reverse complement strand
CAACACTATTTTGAATAATAAACTTCGTAATGCCCAGAAAAGGCATATCGCAACAGAAGCCTCGGTATTAGTACCCAAGCAAATGAATCTGGACTATAGTGCTGCCGGGATATTATTAGGAAACCTCCTGGATAATGCAATAGAGGCATGTGAAAAAATAGAAGTATCAAAAAGATGGATTACTGTGAATATCATTTATAAAGAACATACTTTGATTTTAAAAATCTGCAATAGTAAAGAGATAAAAAAGGCAAACATTGCATTGAGTAGCAAACGTCATTATAAGCAAAGTGGAATTGGCATACATAGTGTTACAAGGGTAGTGGAAAAATATAATGGTACAATAGAATTTTGGGATCTAGATGACTCCTTTGAAGTAAGTGCTATTCTTTATGGGATTTTAAGTGAAGTTGAATTATAACCGTTTTAAATGAATATATCAACTTAGTAATATGAAGACATAAATAGGAGAATTTATAGATGCAAAATATTTTTCCAGAATATAAATCTGAAATTGTATTAGGAAATGGTAAATTTCAACTTGATCCCATGTCATATACTGTTATTTATGAAGGAAAAGAAATCAGCTTAGCTCCCAGGGAATTTGAAGTTCTGTATCTTTTAGCCCAAAGGCCAAATTGGGTTATCCCAAAGAAGAATATCTATTGTTCGGTCTGGGGGAGTAATTATTATGATGATCAGATTCCGTACAAAACAGTGGAACACGTAGTATGGAAGATACGAAAAAAGATGGGGCATGATATTATAGAAACATTGATCAATGTAGGGTATAGACTAAAAAAGATGTAAAGGCAGGATAGTGTGAGTAAAAGTTTTTATATTCTGATTGAATTTTTGGAAGATACGCCATATAATATTGGCAACTACTAAGAAGGTGCGCACATACGTCATTTGACTAAATATCATGTTGTAACCAGAAATTAAGATAAACCCTTACAGAACTTTTGTGGATAATCCAAAGAAAAGGAGGCTGCCTATGAACGTATATGAAGAAATAGATCAGGAAACAATGATGCTGCTTTTAAATTCTTTGTGTAAACGGACAGTGGAAGGAAAACAGATATGGGAAAATATGGAGTATAATCCTATTTCCTTTTTACAAAAAGATATTTATGAAAAAGAAGGTACCTGTATATCACAAATGTTTGAAGCAACGACAGTATTCAATGGTATTGAATATGAATTAGAGCTTTCAGAGTCAATCGAACTTCCGTCTGGCAAGGGAGATATTTTTGGAACCATTTCTTATGAAACAGAAGACGGAGAAGAGAATACGTATGATTTCTCTTTATTTTTTGATGTAGAGAAATATGATAATGCGAATGCGGAAGAATTGCAGGGTATTTTTGGAAACTCAATCATTGTACAGTTTACAGATGCAATGGTGGGAGTATTTGAAAATTCAGATGCGGTAGCGGAGGGATTTGCTTATGCAAGATACTTTCATCAAACAGGAATTGATCCGGAATGGGAAACCAATCCTCTTGTGAAATTGGGTGAGAAACTGATGCAAGAGCACGCAATGTTGGATTTTCATAAAATAGTATTGGATACAGATTATAGAAAAAGTTTATGGAAACGACCATGAACCTTCTATAACAGGATACAAATTTTGGGGAAACCATTGATATTTCTTAGGATATCACATATAATATAGTTAAGCCAAAAGGTTTCGTGTAGCGGCACGTAAAAGCTGTACTGCGTCCAGGCAGGGTAAATATTGGGACTATTTTATACTCGAAAGAGTATTACGCCCACACCAGGGAGATACGGTGAGTCCGCACCGGGGACTGAATGATACCGGCGACATTTCAGACATTCGGAAGGGTGTCGCGGCTGACAGCCAGCATAAAACCGCTTTTTAGAACAAAGAGAATGATAAGAGAAGAGGAGGTGCTTTTATATGGCTACATCAAGTATTCTTACCAATGTTGTAATTGAAGATCCGAAAAAAGCAGAAGCATTTGTAGATGCACTTGAAAAGTCCAGTCAAGATCCAGTATGGAAACCTTCTGCACCGTCTATTCCAATATTAGATAGTGTAGAAGAATTACGCAGATTCCTGGGTAGGAAAAGGAACTAAGAGAGATGGATTATGCAGTTGTAAATATTTTAGATTATATAGAACTTATAGGAGAGGAGTCAGTAGTTGATGTCCTCTCCGGTTTTTCGTGTCCGAAGAATAAAGAAATAGAAAATTTTGTCCGGAATAATGCGGTAGAGTTCGCAAAACGGAAGATGTCCATTACTTATCTTTTGTTAGATGAGTATAGCAGGGTTTTGGCAATTTTTGCAATCACACATAAAGCAGTGCAAATCTGGGGAAAAAATCTTTCTTCTACGTTGCAAAAAAAGATACAGCGGTATGCACAAAAAAATGAGAAGACAGATGAATATGCTCTTTCTGCTTTTCTGATCGGTCAGTTTGGAAAAAATTATCAGCATAAAGACGCACCCGTTCCAGATGGCGGAAAGATGATGGAAGCGGTATTGACCATTCTTAAACATGTACAGCGTGAAATTGGCGGTGGCGTTGTGTACTTAGAGTGTGAGGAAAAGCCGGAGCTATTGAATTTCTATCAGAATGAGAAAAACAGATTCCGGAAATTCGGAGAACGTTTATCAGAAAAAGAAAATGTGAATTATATTCAGATGCTACGAATTTTATAAAAAAAGAATAAGGATACATAAGGTGCAGGTGATTCTAAGATAGAGGAGTCACCTGTATTTTTTATGCCTAAATGAAGAGATAATGCAGTGCTTTTTCGTAAATGGTGCAAAAATCGTTTTCAACTCGTTCAGATATAATAAATCTTTAAAACCAAAAAAGGAAAGAAATGGTAATGAAACTGGGAAATCTTGCCTCCATAGTCCATTACCAGGGAAAGGATTTGTAATTATAATAGAGCCTGTAATCAACGAGGAGATAAAAGAATGCAGAATGAACTTTATATTGTAGCAGATGCCATAAAAGCCTTGCGGGAAGCCAGAGGGCTGACCCAGGAGCAGCTTGCGGAAAAAGCAGATATTTCCGTATCCCATCTGGCCAAAATAGAAACACATGCCAGAGCTATGGGTATGAAAACCTATATCCGATTGTTGGAAGCTATGGATATTCCCATAAAAGAACATTTTATACACATGGGTACAGCGAAAAAAGATATGATGTTGAAGGAAAAAATCTGGTATCTGGTACAGGATTGTGATGAAAGAGAAACTAGCCTTTTGATCTATTCCATAGAGGGAATTAAGAAAGGGCTAAAGAAATATCAGCAAGACAGCAGGAAGTGAGAATACAGATAGGGAGGAAAAGGGAAATGTTATCAAGAGAAAAGGTGGAAGCAGTATTATTTAAAATGGGAATGCCTGCCAATGTAAAAGGATTTGGCTATATTGTAGACAGTGTTTTGCTTCTGGAAGAAGACAGCAAGATTAAAACGACATATCTGTATTTTAAGGTGGCCAAGCAACATGGCACGACAGGACAGAGGGTAGAACGGGCAATCCGTCATGCGTTTGATATTGTCCGAAGCTGCAGAGGTGATTATGATGTGGTGAACCATTATATCGGTTTTATCAACTGTGCCAATTCCCCTTCCTTATCCATGCTCACAATGAAGATACGGGAGGAAGCACTGGAAGTACCGGAACCAAAACCGGAAAAGAAAGAAGAGAACGTGATTACGGGAATTACCGAAGATCGGCTTTTGGAGTTGATGCGGCAGGCATATACGGAATTTTGGGCAGATATGATTATCCGGTTAAAAAAATAAAGAGAAATGCAGACCGAAAACAGTCTGCCAAAACACATCAGGGTTATGGTGTCTTTTGGCAGGCTGATGTTTTCAGCCGGGAAGAACCTTGAAAACTGAATATCAGTATGGTGATATTTTTTTAAAACAAACGTGTCATTTCTGACGCTAATCTATAGAAATATCTTAAAGGACACAAAACATTTCGGCACATTCTATTTTGTATGATGCAGGGTCATGAGCTGTGCGAAGATACATTTGTCCGCATTGACAGCAGGTAAGGCAGAAAAGAAGCGGATCAAACAAGGAATCGTAGAAGATGAAGGAAAAGTGTGAGCAGCGCCCGGACATAGGCTGTGGGTGGCAGGCAGTCTGAAAGCCGAATGATAATGATACCTTTGCATAAAACACTGCAACCAGGGTAGCGTCTGGGACATGCTGCAGCGGGAAAGGGTGCTGCAGGGTGTCAGGCGGCCAGCCGGGCCGGTCCTACATGCTCCCGTTCACACCGGGGTGAGAAAATAAAAAACATGCTGGCAGGGAAGGCCCTGCCGGTATGGTGTGTAAAATGGGTTCATTTTAGGGCTATGGGGAAACGCCGGTTTCTTTATAGCCCTGGAATGAAAACAGGAGCCAAAGAAAGAGGAGGCAGAGCAATGAATAGAGAGATGTTACAAAAACTGTTTTCAGAAGATAAAGAGGTCTTTCAGGGAGGAATGTTATTCCCTGTATGGATCTGCAAAGGAAAAAAAGAGATAGAAAATAGGAACAGTCCCCAGCGGGCGGCAGTGTATCTGGATATTCCCATTCCATGTGCCGGGCTTTTGTATTATGAAAAAGAAAAAAGCCTGCATTACTGTGAACAGCAGACATACCATGTAGTTACGATCCTGGAAGGTGTAGGGCGTGGTAATTCCATAGAAAAAGAAAACTGGCAGAGGCTGGCAGTGCTTGCAGGAAAAGGCATGATTGACGTGATTGTGGTATCCGGGCTTAGCAGGTTATCCTATTGTCCGGAGGAAATTTTACAGACTATGGAACTGCTCCAGGCTTTCCAGGTGCAGATAGACTGTATCGGTTATGGGATTTTAGATTATGCCAGACTGAAACAATATTTAATGCACACCTGGGAGAAACAGGAACAATTTGAGCAGGACTTAGATGCGTATCTGTGCAGTTGCTGTACCAGGGAAGGGATATAATGCTCTCGCGGGAAGAACTGCTGAAGATGCGGGAAATGACGTTTGAGGACATTGACCCGAAAGAGATACAAGATGTAGAGAAACTGAAGATTGATGTAAAAAAGAGCAAACCGGAGAAGGTCCGGGAAATCCTGGAGTCTGGAAAGAACCCTTATTTTCTGAAATATAAGGGGATCACCATAAAGATTGGGTTTGCTTCTACCAACCGTACCATAGAGGAAGCCATGCAAAGCCTTGTGCAGATGAAATGGTAAAGCCACGACAGGGATAGGGAACAAAGCGGATTGTTGGCAGATTACAGGGTGGACAAACCTTCTGGACTATGGTAGGATGATGGCAAGGACCCAGTAGCCTCTATCATTTAGGGAATCGGCTGACGAATCTAAATGATAGGAGCGAATACAATGAAAAATCAAATACTTAAAAAAATCTATCGTGCGGTTGTTTACCTGCGCCTTTCTGATGAAGATGGTGATAACAGGGAAAGCGACAGCATATCAAACCAGAGGATACTAATCCATAGCTTCTTAAAGAGCCACCCTGAAATTCAGGTGGTAAAAGAATGTGTGGATGATGGATATACCGGCACAAACTTTAACCGCCCTGGTTTTCAGGAAATGCTGCGTATGCTGGAAGAGGGGGAAGCAGACTGTATTATTGTCAAAGACCTTTCCCGTTATGGAAGGGACTTTTCCGGTGTTTTACAGTATGTGGAACGTATCCTGCCGAAAATGGGTGTGCGCCTGATCCTTGTCAATGACAATTATGACAGCCTCACGCCAAATCGTGATTTCCTTACCCTGAGATTTAAAAGTTTAATCAATGACCTTTATCCTGCGGATACCTCCAAAAGTGTGCGCTCTCATTTGTATGTCAAAATGACAGCCGGGCAGTGTGTAGCACCTTTTGCTTTTTATGGTTATCTGAAATCCGAAGAGGATAAACATAAGCTAGTTATGGA
Source organism: Blautia sp. SF-50 (assembly GCF_900101315.1). NCBI lineage: Bacteria > Bacillati > Bacillota > Clostridia > Lachnospirales > Lachnospiraceae > Blautia > Blautia sp. SF-50. The sequence goes on along the minus strand of NZ_FMUW01000006.1, from coordinate 161,800 downwards.
CGAAGTGGCAGCTTCTGTTGTACGGGATATTTACCACATGAAAATGCAGGGCTGCAGCCTAACGGATATATCCGAAGAATTAAACCGGCGTGGGATCTTGACGCCTCTTCGGTATAAGCAGGTATATTTAAAACAGAAATTAAAGACAGGGTTCCGTCTGACGGAAAAACCGGTCTGGATGCCAACTATGGTGCGTCGTATCCTTCTTGATGAACGCTACACCGGAGTGCTGATACAGGGAAAAACCACAACGCCAAACCATAAAGTAAAGGTTGTGATCCACAAAGAGGAAGCTGAGTGGATACGGTATGAAAATGCCTTTGAGCCGGTTATCAACAGACACCAATATGAAGTGGTAGGTAACCTGATGAAAATGGATACCATGAGAGGGGCAAAGGGGCTGGCGCTTCTTTCCGGCCTGGTAAAATGCGGGGACTGTAAAGAAAGCATGGTACTGAAAAGCCCGGATAAAGTCCACCACTATTATGTATGTTCGACTTCCCTTTATGAAAAGCAGTGCAGTTCCCATAATATCAGTGAGAAAAAACTGGTAGGGGCTGTGACAGAAGCAATCCTGCATTATATTTCTGTTCTGGTGGAACTGAAGGAGATATTGGCGTATGTAAAAACTGCCTCGATCCCAAGACAGCGGCTTTTGGAAGAAGACAAAAAACTGGAGATGCTGGAAAAGGAGAGCCAGAGGATCTTAAACATTAAAGTAAAACTGTATGACAGTTTTGCAGAAGAAATCCTGGACCGGACAGAATTTGAAACCTTCAAAGCAAAGTATGACCAGTCTTTAGAGGAAATCCGGCAGGCAATGGAGTGCCAGCAAAGGGAAATCCGAAACCTGCGGGAAACCCTTGAAAAACAGCAGGAGTGGCTGGAATATTTTCTGGAATATCGGGACCGGACGGAAGTGGACCGCTTAATGCTGGTAAATCTGGTCAAACGGATTGAGGTATATGAGCAGAAGCGCATTATCATTCATTTTTGGTTTGAAGATGAATTTGAAAAGGTATTGGGACTGCTGGAAACAGTAAATAGGGCAAAGCCGGATCAGCGTGTGGAAGCCTTCCTGAAAGGAAAGGGGGCGGAAGCAAGTGCCTAAGGTAAGCAAAAGAGGACAGAAAAGACAAAACAGTAAGCCGGAAATGAAGTATCTGAGAACCTATATCTATGTAAGGCTTTCCGAAAAGGACGGAGGGCATGGCAGAAGGGATTCCATTTATATCCAAAAACAGATCTGTGAAGACTACGCAAAGAAACACCCGGAAATGCTGGTGGTAAAAGTCTATGCGGATAATGGTGTGACAGGTACAACGTTCCAAAGGGACGCATTTGAAGAGTTGATGGAAGATGTGGCAAATAAAAAGGTTGACTGCATCATTGTAAAGGATTTTGCCCGGTTTGGAAGGGACGCCTTAGATGCTGTCGATTTGATTGACGTGATTTTCCCAACCTTAAATATCCGGTTTGTTTCCGTTATGGACGAATATGACAGTGCAAACCCGGCTTGTGTAGAAGACCGGACCACCAATATTTTGAAGCACTTTATGAATGATTATTATGCCAGGGAAGTTTCAGAGAAACTGGTACAGGCACACCGGCTGTCCAGGGAACGGGGAGAGTTTTGGGGTTCCAGACCTCCTTATGGATATCAAAGGGCAGAGGAAAACAGCAAGAAGCTGGTGCCGGAATCAGAGGAAGCAGAAATAATCCGGCAGATTTTTTACTGGTATGTGTTTGAAGAAATGTCAAGCTATGATATTGCAAGGGAACTGAATGGCAGAAAGGTATTAGGACCGGAGGACAGCTATCAGAAAAGGAAGCAGGGAAAGGAGCCGGAGAAAAGGCGGTTATGGAGATCAGACGGTATCAGGAAGATTTTACAGAACCCCGTTTACATTGGTGCTGCTGTTTATGGAAAAACAAAACAGATGCTTGCGCAGAATATTCCTCTTCAGATGAAACCAAAAGAGCAGTGGGAAGTGTGTGAAAATGCCTGGGAAGCAGTTGTGGAACGGGCGATTTATGAGAAAGCACAGGAAATTGCAAAGGAACGCTGGAAAGATACGTTGGATAACTGGGCTGCAAACCCAAAAGAAAAACAGGGGGCAGATGGTCCTTTTAAGGGAAGGATTTTCTGCGGGCATTGCGGAAGACGTCTTGGAAGGAGCAGGAGCGGAGGTAATGAGAAACACAAATATATGGTTTATAAATGCCCTTCCTTTTCCCTTACAGATCATACGGAATGTTTCCGGACGGTGAATGAAATCTACATCAATCAGGCAGTCAAGGCAGCACTCCGCTACCAGATCCAGCTTGCTGTAGAAAGCAAGAAAACCTATGGTGCAGAGTTTTATCAAAAGCTGGAGCAGGAGGTAGCAGAAAAAATAAAAAATGCCAGACAGAAGTATGAGAAATATGGAAGAAAACTGGAAACCTTGTTTGAGCATTATGCTACCGGGCTGTTGGACTGCAAGGAATATCAGGAGATTAAATCAATCTATCAGGAAGAACAACAAGCAGCCAGGCAGAATATGAAGCAGATACAGCTTCGTGGACAACACCTGTTAGATCAGGTGAAGGCAAGAATGGATTGGACAGAGGAACTTCTAAAGTACCAAAGATTTCAGAAGATAGAGAAAGGAATTGCGGACCGCTTTATTGAAAAGATTACGGTATATTCCAAAGACTATGTGGAAATCGTGTTCTGGTTTGGGGATTTATTTGAAAAGGAGCTGGAAAAAGAACTGGACAATATGGAAGGAGGTCTTCCGTATGCAGTGTGATTTTGTTTTTGCTTATCTGCGTCTTTCCAGAGATGATAAAGAAAAAATGGAGGAAAGCAACAGCATTAAAAATCAAAGGCTTTTGATCCAGCATTTTGTAGAAAAACAGCCGGAGTTTGCAGGGGCAAAGCTTTTCTTCTTTGTAGATGACGGTTACAGCGGTACAACGTTTGACCGCCCGGAATTTAAGCGCATGATGGGGCTGATTACCAGGAGAAAACGGATCTGTATCATTGTCAAAGATTTGAGCCGCCTGGGAAGGGATACCATAGAAACACAAAACTATATCGAAAAAATATTTCCGTTCCTTGGGGTGCGCTTTATTTCAATCAATGATTTTTATGACAGCAGCCAGAAACCTTCCGAAAGAAAGGATACGGAGATTAAATTTAAGAACCTGATCAATGGGATTTATCCCCAGATTTGTTCCGACAATATCAAAAAAGTTATGAGGAAACAGGCTGAAATGGGACAATATCATGGTTCAATCCCAACATACGGATATTGCTTCCATGACGGTGTTCATACAAAACTTCATCTGGATACGGAGGCAGCTTCCGTTGTAAGGGGGATTTTCGACCAAAGGTTGGAAGGAAAGACCTATGCAGACATTGCCAGGGACCTGAATAAAAAAGAAGTTGAAACACCTACCGTATATCTTCAAAGGAAAGGCTGGGCGCCAGAAGCAAAGAAATCTGTGAAATTCTGGGACGGAAATTTAGTAAAGCTGATTTTGTTTAATCCGGTTTATGCAGGACTGACGGTAAGAGGGAAAACAGAAACCAGGGTTCCGTCAAAAAGAGAGTACCGATATATTTCAAGAGAGGATTGGATTTGCGTAAAAGGAGGACACGAAGCGATTGTGACGGAGCAGGAGCTTCAGAAGATCCAGGACATGGTACAGAAGGACAGAAAATATCATGGGTCTACACCGTCTTCTGAGAATATTTTTGCAGGCTTGATCCGCTGCGGGCATTGTGGTCGGAAAATGCGGATACGGACAGAATACAAAGAAAAGCCGATTTATTGTAAAAGTGTTACGACAGCCCCCAATGCTTCCTGTTATCCAAAGAAATATAAGCAGAAAGAGTTGGAAGAACTGGTGCTAATTATGATAAGACAGCAGGCAGCCCTTGCAGAGGATACCATAAAGCAGTTAAAGAAAGCCAATCAGACTTTGAATATTCCGAAACTCCGATATCGGAAAAAGCAATATGAAAAGAAGTTGGCGCTTTGTAAACAGGAGAAAATGGAATTGTATGAACAATATGCAGAAGAACAGATTTCCCTGAAGGATTACTTGGCACGAAAACAAACCTGTATGGAGAAGACAGCAGTTTATCAGCAAAAGATACAGGAGATAGAAGCAAAAATTTTAAAAGGGGAGGAGGAAAAACAAAAGGAGAAATCAGAGGGACTGCAACTTTTTGTAAAATATAAGGGATTGGAAGAGCTATCTTATGAAGTTCTGCATGAGCTGATTGAAGTCATAAATTTTTATGATCCGGAACATATTGAAATTGTATGGAAATACAGGGACGAATTTCTGGAAGCAGTAGGATAAGAAAGAACCGGGAGAGCTTATTGTCCTGGATTCTGGTAGAGAAAAAGATTTCATAAAAGAGGAGGAAAACGCTGCGGTGTCTTCCTCTTCTTTGTATTAGGAGAAAATTAGGCAAAGAAGATGGGGGAGGAGCCATGTATCTTGAAACATATTCTATGGAGGAACTGATGGAACTGATAGAAGAGAAAGGGTATTGCTCTGTGGAGGCAGTAGAAATCCTGAAAGAAATGGAACAGGCAAAAAAAGAGTATGATTTTTTACTCCGGGATTGTGAGGAAAAAGCATGGAAAACAGACCAGGTGGTAGTTGATTATTACCGGCATCTCTTAGAAGAATTGCGGAAAGCGTTGCCCTATGATGCTATGGGAGGGCAGAACACGATTCCGATTTTGGTGTTACAGGAGTTCCGTAAACCGGACATTGTAGAAAAGATCAGGGATTTTATTGGCTGTCAGGCTGGATTTTCTGATCATGATCTGTTACAGGAAATACAGAAATTTATGACCGTACATCTGGACCCGCAGGGAATTATTCTCTATATGGATGTACTGGGGAATCAGCCGGTGGCAAGGAATGCTTACAAACAGGGAGGACAAATGTGGTAAAAGAAAGAGTATTAGCGGTTTTTGACATCATTATGAAAATAAGATATAGGAAGATTATTGAAAAAGTGGTACAATAAAATATAAAGAAAAATAAGCATTAAAAGTAATATAAAAACCAAAGAAAATATGATAGGTTAATAATTTAACTTAGAAATAGAATACGAATGGAGATGTTTAAAATGGGTACATTGATACGTGAAAATAAAAGGAAAATAGCACTTAGTCTTAATATGGGTTTGTTGTTAATGGGATGTTTAATGTTAACGATTGGTGCATATCCAGCCTTATATAGTGGTGGAGCAAATGAAACACGTTTATCAATAGGAGCCACATGTATTGCATTTTGGTTTATTAGTTTTCCTGCTTTATCGAGAGAAACTAAAGAGAAAAAGATAGTTACAGTAAGCATCCATGCCATTACTGCATTTTCTGTTTTAATTATATTTTCTTGGGAGATACATTATATTCTTGTTAATTGGAAAAAGGGGTCTCACTTGGGAGATATAGGATTTTGCATAGGGGGCATAATCGTGTGTTCCTATTTGTGTTATATACTTATCTCGTTCATTAAAACATTTTATTTTTTAATACAGAAGGTAAGGAGATTACTGTTTCCTAATAGTACAAATCAAAATGTTTCCAGAATTGTACATCTGCTAGAAATGGCTTCTTCGTTAATAGTATCTTTAACAGCTTTTATCGGAAGTCTAACAGCTGCTTGTGTAGCAGTGCAAACATTTTTGGAACATATTTACTAGGAGAGAAAAGAAATTGGACAGATTGGTTATTATAGGAAATGGTTTTGATCGGGCACACAATTTGCCCACTTCGTATTATGATTTTAAGGAGTATTTGAGAATATATGCTCGTGAATTTTATGAAGCTATATGTAAATATATACCAGAAGAAGAATTGTGGTTTCAATTTGAAATGGCTTTAGGCGAATTAGATAAATATCAAGTGCAAGAAGAAAATGCTTCATATTATCTTGATTATGGTGATGAAAATTGGAAAGACAGTGCTAATCATGACTTTCAATTTATGGTTGAGCAGGATTTGGCATTTGCATCTTATATTCCATATTATTTTAAGAAATGGATTGAGCAAATAGATACAAACGTTTTACCTTTGGTATCAAAGCGTATAATAAATAATACGTGTAAGATTCTAAATTTTAATTATACGGATACATTAGAAAGAGCATATAAAGTACCTGCTGAGAATATTTTATACATTCATGGAAAAGCCCTGAGCAGTAAGAAACTTGTAGTGGGACATCATGATATTTCTACTTTTCAGTACGGAGCTGTTTCTCCATTTAATGCAGCGGAAGAACATGGAATATATATACAAGATGATGATGAAGATTTTAGAATAACTGAAACAAAAGAAATCATTAAAGCCTATTTTCAAAAGACATATAAAGATACGTTTGGTATTATACAAATGAATCAAAATTTTTTTGACTCTCTTATAAATATAAATGAAATATTTATATTAGGTCATTCGTTATCTTCTGTAGATATGGATTATTTTGTTGAGATTAGAAAGAGAGTATTACATTCGTGTAAATGGTATATTTCATATTTCTCAGAAAGTGATTTAGATAATATGGAATATTTTGCAAAAAGGTTAGATATTAAAAATTTTCAGCCGGTAATGCTAAGTAATTTATAATACGATTATACAGTCAGAAAAGACTAATAAAAGAAGAGGAAAACGCTGCGGTGTCTTCCTCTTCTTTTATTTAGAAGAAAATTTAGAAAAGAAAGAAGGGGAGAAGAGCCATGTATCTTGAAATATATTTTATGGAAAGACTGTGAAAAAGCTACCATATAATGCTATGGGAGGTCAGCACACGATTCCGATTCTGGTGTTACAAGAGTTCCGTAAACGGGATATTGTAGAAAAAATCAGGAATTTTATTGGCTACCAGGCTGGGTTTTCTGATCGTGATCTGTTACAGGAAATACAGAAATTTATTACCGTACATCTGGACTCGCAGGGAATTATCCTCTATATGGACGTACTGGGGAATTTGCCGCGTGCAAGAAATAGTTACAAGTAAGGAGGACAAATGTGGTAAAAGAAAGAGTATTAGCAGTTCCAGATACAAGCTTTTTTATTGCGGAGTTGCCGGAAGCAACCAGAAATATCATACGGAAAGATTTAGAGGAACATGCAAGGGAACATCATTACCGGCTGGAATGGGACCGGGAAAGTAAGGATTATGTGGCAATGAGCCGGAGATTTTGCGATATGGAAAACATTTATACGGATACATATCTGCATTTCTGCGAGACAGGCGAAGATATAGAACCCTATGAAAAAAGCCTGAAGCGGACTATTTCTATCAGGTTGTATCAAGATGAGGTAGAAGAGCTCTGTAGGAAGTCTGGAAAAGTTGGGCTATCAATCGGTGAACTATTTGAAAACTTTGTTGCAGATTTGATTTGTGGTACACATACCAATGGTTCTGATGAACGCATGTATATTGAGCAATGGTTTGACCGATGCTATTTCAGTATTATGCCAGAGGAAACATTTTTATCTTATCTGCTTGAAATGCAGGAGATAGACAGTGTTTTGGAATGTTGGGAAATCTTGCAGGAGTTGAAGGAGCTGGAAGAGCCGGATTGTTATGATAAAGAGGAACTGGAGATACAGCAGAACACTTTGGAAGAATATTTTCAGGAATATAGAACCTATACAAGAGAACCGACAGAAGACCAGTTGGAAGCTGCTATGGAAAAGGTGCTGGAATGGAATAAAGAAAGAGAGCATTTGTTGGAGGGAAATGTTCCAGAGAAGTCTTTGGGACGGTAGCCGGATTGGAGAAAGGAAGAAAACAGTGATAAGTAATGCGGAAAGAATTGTGTTAAGAAATATGTACCCACCGGGGTGTCGGGTAGAGTTGGAAGATATGGAAGCTGATCCGTATGTAAAACTGAGTCCCGGTGATTTAGGAACCGTACAGTTTGTAGATGATGCCGGACAGATTCATGTATCCTGGGATTGCGGACACAGCCTTGCTATGGTATTTGGTGTTGATCATTGCAGATGTATTATGAGAGAGGAACGTTTGCAGGAGATATTACAAAGAGTACAGGCTATGCCATTTGAGAGTTTGGAAAAAATGGAACTGTATATTACAGAAAAATTATCCGGAGCTTTCCCTAAAATCAGCTTTCAGGAGAAAGAAGGGCAGGAGGTTATTGCAGATATGGGAGTTGCCGCATTTATAAAGAAAGATCTTGGTGTAGCAATTCAATATGAAGCTGACAGTCAGCAACACATCTTTATAAAAAAGATGGAAATTCAAGGACAGGAATTGGAGAGGAAAAATCCTTTTCCAGTACAGAAGAAGCGATAAGAATGGTTTTCTTTAATTGCAAAAATCGACAATTTTTTTTGGATATTACTTGACAGGATAGGGAAAATCCACGCTGTTGCATATGCTGGGCGGGCTGGATCGCCCTACAAGCGGCACGGTCATAGTGGACGGACAGGATATTTTCTCCCTGAAGGAGGAAGCGCTGACCATCTTCCGCCGCAGGAAAATCGGCTTTGTATTTCAGAGCTACAATCTTGTTCCGGTGCTGAATGTATATGAAAATATCATTCTACCCACTGAACTGGATGGCGGAAAGGTAAACAAGGCTTTTGTGCAGCAGATCGTGCAGACGCTTGGACTGAGCGACCGTCTGGATGCCCTGCCCAATCAGCTCTCAGGCGGTCAACAGCAGCGAGTAGCCATTGCCCGTGCGCTGGCGGCAGCACCCGCTATCATTCTGGCAGATGAAGCCACCGGCAATCTGGATTCCAAAACCAGCCAGGATGTATTGAGCCTTTTGAAAGTCACCAGTCAAAAGTTCGCCCAGACAATCGTAATGATCACTCACAACGAAGAAATTGCGCAGATGGCAGACCGCATTATCCGTATCGAAGATGGTCGGATCGTCTCCCAGAACTAACGGGAGGTGGCTACGATGAATGTCAAAAACAGAAAATGTATTCGAAAGCTCAGCTTAAAATCCCTTTATGCGAACCGTCGCCGCAATCTGATCGCCATTTTTGCCATTGCGCTGACAACGCTGCTATTTACTTCCATGTTCACCATTGTCTTGTCGTTGAACGCCAGTTATGAAACCTACCAGTTTCGGCAGGTAGGCGGCTATGCACACGGTACCTTTAAAGATGTTTCCCCCGAGCAGGCGGAACGTATCGCTGCTCATCCAAAGGTGAAGGCTGTGGGGGCACGGAAGGTGATTGGCATCACTGCGGAAGGAGTCTTTTCCAAAACGCCTGCAGAGATCAGCTACATGGATGCCAACTGCACCAAATGGAGCTATGCCACCCCTACTACCGGGCGGATGCCCGAAAGCGGCAAAGAAGTAGCCATGGATACGGCAGCGTTGCAGCTGCTTGGCGTAACGCCGGAGCTGGGCGCCGAGGTCACGGTTTCCTATTCCATCACGGACAAGGATCAAACCGCCTTTACTATAACAGATACCTTTACGCTGGTGGGCTATTGGGAATATGATGAACTAATGCCTGTTCACTACATCAACATCAGCCGTGATTACGCAGATGACATCGAAGCGCAGGCAGTGAAAACAGGGTTACAGCCTTTCCGCACCGATTTGAATGTCATGCTGGCCTCCGGCACAAATATTCAAGGGCAGATGGAGCAGGTGGATACCGATCTTGGCTACACCTGGGACAGCTATACTGATCCCAACAGCGTCCGAATCGGTGTTAACTGGGGATATACCTCATCCCAGCTGGAGTCGCAGCTCGATCCAGAGCTGATGGTCGCCATAGCAGCTTTTCTGCTGCTGGTGATTTTCACCGGGTATCTTATCATCTATAATATTTTCCAGATCTCTGTTGCGGGGGATATCCGGTTTTACGGACTTTTGAAAACCATTGGCACAACGCCCCGGCAGCTCAAACGTATCATTCGCCAGCAGGCACTTCTATTTTGTCTGATCGGCATTCCGGCAGGACTGTTGCTGGGCTACGGCATCGGCGCTGTTCTGGTGCCTGTTGTCTTGCGCTCCACCCAGTTGGATGCAGGCATCACCACCATCAGCACATCACCTGTGATCTTCCTTGGTTCCATGCTGTTTGCCTTGTTGACGGTGCTCTTGTCCTGCTCCAAGCCCGGAAAAATGGCAGCCAAGGTCTCTCCGGTGGAGGCTACCAAATATACGGATGTGATGCAGACTAAGAAAAAACAGCGCAGCACCCGGGGAGCCAAGCTCCATCAGATGGCCTTTGCCAATCTGGGACGAAATAAGAAAAAGACGGTGCTGGTGGTGTTGTCTCTGGCACTGTCAGTGACACTGTTCAATGCGCTGTGTGCCTTTGTGGGAGGCTTCAGCATGGAGAAGTATGTATCCTCCATGACCTGCGCCGATTTTATCGTCAGCACTCCCGACTATTTCCGTTACAACCCGGCAGATGAATTCATCACGCCAGAACAGATCGAGGAGATCGCAGCAAACACAAAGGCCAGTCTTTCCGGCACGGGATATGCTGTGCGAAAAAATGCATACCTGTGGATGACGGAAGATGCTCTGCGGCAGGACTATGCAAGGTACGAAAGCGTCGAGCAGTTGGACAGCCATATGAGCCGTCTGGAGCACCGGGGCAATATGGTGATGGGAGATACCAGAATCGAGGCTCTGGATAACAGTCTGTTTGACAAGCTGCAAGTGTTCGACGGAGATATTTCTCCTATGCTGGAGCCGGACAATAACGCCATTGCCATTGCGGTTTCTTTGGATGATTACGGCAATCTGCCCAATCCTGAATACTACCCCAAGGTGGGAGACACGATCACGGCTACCTATGCGGATGATGTGAAATATATCGACAGCCGCACCGGGGAACTGTGCAACGAAGACACACCGGAGGAGTACATTCAGGCAAAATTGTATGGGGCCAGAGATGTAGAGTACACGGTCTGCGCCTTGGTAGAACTTCCGAACTCCATGGGTTATCGTTATGGTGGTATTGGATATAACGCAGTTTTGCCTGTGGACACCGCACAGAGGGACAGCGGTGGTGCAGTCGTTCCGATGCTCTACCTGTTCGACACAGCGGACGAAGCGGACGAGGCCGAAGCAGAGCAATATCTGTCAAAGCTCACGGCCGGTGAGTTTTCGCCCTTGATGTATGAAAGCAAAGCCACGGTTCGCTCTGAGTTTGCTCAGTTCCGGCAGATGTTCCTTCTGATCGGTGGTATCCTCTGTGCTATCATTGGGCTGGTGGGACTCTTAAATTTCTTCAACGCCATGATGACCGGTATTCTTTCCCGCCGCCGGGAATTTGCGGTGCTTCAGGCTGTAGGAATGACGCCCCGACAGCTCAAAACCATGCTGATCTACGAGGGGTTGTTTTACGCAATGTCTTCCGTATCGGTGGCCTTTGTGCTTTCACTGGCGGTGGGACCTCTTGCGGGGAAAATGCTGGGCAGTATGTTCTGGTTCTTTGAGTATCGGTTCACCGTTCTGCCTGTCCTGCTGACAATTCCGGTATTTCTTCTGCTTGGGTGGCTGATTCCCTGCATGATGTATGATAACGCAGCGAAATGCAGCATTGTAGATCAGTTAAGGGATGCTCAATAATTGTTAAGCCAAAATTAGCCCTCTGTCAATGAAAAGGCTGAGGGCTGGAATTCAAATAATAATCAAAGTGACCATTACACTGGCCAGCGGCAAGAAACAGGTCATTTCCGTTACTGTGCAGAAAACAACGGTAAGAACAACAAAGATCACCGGACTGAAATCAAGCGTGACTGTTGCAAGGAATAAAAAAACTTACGCTGAAACCAGTCATCAGCCAGATTACTTCCCAGGAGAAGGTTACCTACAGTTCTTCGAATAAGAAGAGCGTGACGCTAAATTCCAAGGGCGTGATCACCGGAAAGAAAAAGGGAACAGCCTATATCACAGTGAAATCTGGAAAGATCCGTAAAAAAGTAAAAGTAGTTGTTAAATAAAAATGATTCAAGCAGGAGCTGTCTTTCATGAATACACATGGAATGGCAGCTCCTTTTTTCATTTTTTGCATGTAGTTTTATTTGCAGAAGTAGATTACGATATTAATAGTTGACCAAGAGAGAAGAATGTTTAGATAATATGTTATAGTGATAATGGAAGCATGGTAACAAAAAAAAATTATAAAAATAGAAAAAAAGTGCAACCAAACAGAAAAAAATACGTTCTATATAATAGAAAACATTAATATGGCACACTGCAAATAACCTATCTGCATAAAAACACTAATATACAGGGGAGAAATGTGATATGGAAGATATACATATTATAAATTTATTTTTAGAAAGATCAGAAGATGCAATTCGCCAGGTAGAAGTAAAGTATGAAAAATTTTGCTTTAAGATTGCATGGAATATTTTATATAACACAGAAGATTCAGAAGAATGCGTAAATGATACGTGGCTGATAACGTGGAATAAGATTCCGCCCAAAACGCCAACAAAATTACCTGCATTTCTTGGAAAAATAACCAGAAATTTGGCATTGGACAATTTCAGAAAGAAAAATGCTTCAAAAAGAGCAGATACACATATGATGGATATTTGTGGTGAAGTGGAAAAACTGGAAAGTACAATAAAGGATTATGTGGAAGAGGATATAAAGAAAAAGGAAATTTTGAATATTTTAGAAAAATTTTTAAGTGATTTAAAAGCAGAGGACAGGGATATTTTTGTCAGGCGATATTGGTATATGGATAATATTAAAGACATTGCAAAAAGACATGGATGCTCTGAGACTAAAATTAAATCCAGTCTTTTTCGAAGCAGAAACAGATTATGGGAAGAGGTGAAAGAAATCATATGAAAAAAGAAAACAATTTTTTGGATCTGATGGGAGAAATAGATGAAAAATTTGTTTATGAAGCTTCCTTGCCATGGGAAAAGCGAAATGTTAATTTGAAATTAAAATTAGCAAAGATTGCAGCAGCAGGAGTTGTAATAGCATTATTGATAGGAGGCTTGGGACATCCGCATGAGATAAAGGCGGCCTGGGAACAGATTACTTCGTGGATTCAAACTGCATTGGGGATTAATGAAAATGTAGAATCATATATAGATAGTGTTGGAAAAACGATTACTAAAAATGGAATTTCTATTACGTTAGATGAAATTGCTGCTGATAAGGAGAATTTATGGGTGGCAATATCTAATAATATAAATGATTCAAAAGAAAAAGAGACTATTCTACTAACAGAAGTGGAGATAAATGGAAAAGCGGCACAGTTAGATGGAACATATGCTCTGGAGAAAAAGGAGAACGGAGCAGATGGTCAGGTTTGTCATTATAGGTTGGAAGATACAACTATTAAAGATAATACAGCAGATATAAAAATGAAAGTATGGTTATTTGATCCAACAGAAATGGATACTGCAGATACAGAAGATACGGATGACTATATTTTTGAATTTTCATCAAATTGGGAAGAACTGGAGAAGAATACCATAAATGTAAATGTGAATAAAAAAATAAAGATATCTCCAAATCAAAATCTGACGATTTCAAAAATGAGCTTAAACGATTTGGCAAGTACAATTTATGGAAATTTGGATAATAAAGAATATGAAGATTATTATTTAATAGGAACCGACGATAAAGGAAATCAGGGGCTTTATAGAATGACAAATTATGGTGACACAGAGACCGTGTTTGAAGAAAGCAGAAATAATACAAAATACAAAGGAATTTCGCCAGATGCTAAAACGGTGACATTAGAATTATATGTAAATAAAGAAGAAAAAAACAACACAACATATAAAAAATATGAAACTGGAATAGAAGATACTTACGGAGAAGGCGAAGGACGTGTTTATGAAAGTGATGAAGATCCTCTGGATTTATATAGCCCAGTGGAAGGAAAAATAGAAATTAAAATCAGGTGACAAAAGAATAATTTTATCGAAGAGAGGAACAGCCAATATCATCTGCCTTCAGATATTGGCTGTAATATATATGATACATAAAAAATACAAGCAGCAGATAACGATAAGATTCTTATATCAGTCAAGGAAGCCTGTGAACGCACAGGTCTTTCAGAGAAAACCATGAGAACTCTTATGAAGAATAATACCTTCATGGTACGAATTGGGCGAAGAACCCTGATTGATAAGAAAAAATTTCAGAAATGGATAGATCGGCAGTCTTGAAAGGTTTTTGGGGTTGTGTTAAAATTAAGTCCAGTGCCATGCATGATCATCTATTGTTATTAGAAAAAGGATGGTAATGTTATGGAAAAAATCTAAGAGGAAAAGAAATAGGTAAGGGAATCCGACAAAGAAAAGATGGGCGGTAAGAAGCCAGAATCACAATTAAGGGATCTGGCAACCGCCTTTTTCTATCTATGGAACAAATCTTCAGCAGGTGAAAAAGCAAAGAAACATGTATTTGGCGGAAGTTCTCCCAGGTATTCCAGGCTTTGATTCGAGTATGTCCGTTTCAAAATGGTATGAGAAATGGATGGAACTTTATAAGGTTCGGAATCTTAAAGCAACCACGATAAGAAATTATGAAGAAAAGTATGGAAAAGAAAGCTAATTTTACTGATAAAATGACAATTTAGGAAGAGGTTTAAATATTTGGAAAAAGCAAGAAACACTGAAGAAGAGAAAAAAATGGGTCAAAAGTGGGTCAAAAAAAAATATAAGGCATCTGAAACCCGCATAAACACTAGGTTTCCGGCTGATACCAGTACATTATCACCGATGATGAAAGAATACGTAAAGACCAAAGAAGAATACAGCGACTGTATCCTTTTTTACCGTCTGGGCGATTTTTATGAAATGTTCTTTGATGATGCGCTGACTGCATCCAAGGAACTGGAGATCACACTTACAGGAAAAGACTGCGGATTGGAAGAGAGAGCGCCCATGTGTGGCGTTCCTTTTCATGCTGCGGAAACTTATATCAACCGATTGATAGAAAAAGGTTATAAAGTTGCCATCTGTGAACAGGTAGAAGATCCGAAAAAAGCCAAGGGTCTTGTAAAACGTGAAGTTGTTCGTATTGTCACACCGGGAACCACACTGGATGCCATGTCACTGGACGAATCCAAAAACAATTATCTGATGTCCATTGTCTCCATCGGAGATCATTTTGGCTGTGCTATTGCAGATATCACAACCGGTGACTGCTTTCTTACAGAGCTGGATAAGCCTCAGAAACTTCTGGATGAGATCAATAAATTCACACCTGCAGAGATCATCTGCAACGATGCGTTTCTTTTAAGTGGTGTGGATGTGGAGGATCTGAAAGGACGTCTTGGAATCTGCGTATTCGCCCTGGATCCCTGGTACTTTGACGATCAGCTGTGTCAGAAAACTCTAAAAGAACATTTCCATGTGGGAAATCTGGAGGGGTTAGGAATTGGTGACTACGACAGCGGGATCATCGCTTCCGGTGCTCTGTTCCTGTATCTGAAAGAAACACAGAAAACAGCACTTTCCCATATGGCAAGTATCCGCCCTTACTCTGCCGAGAAATACATGCTTATCGACAGCTCCAGCCGTCGTAATCTGGAGCTTGTGGAAACCATGCGCGAAAAACAGAAAAGAGGTTCTCTTCTCTGGGTACTGGACAAGACCAAAACAGCTATGGGAGCCAGAACACTTCGGTCTTATGTGGAACAGCCTCTGATCGATGCAGAGGAAATCGAAAAGAGACTGGGTGCTCTGGAAGAACTGAATGAAAAACCCATGGAACGGGATGAGATCCGGGAATATTTAAACCCGATCTATGATCTGGAACGTCTGATCAGCCGTATCAGTTACAAATCCGCTAATCCGAGAGATCTGGTTTCTTTTGCCTCTTCTCTGGAAATGCTTCCTTATATAAAACAGGTCCTGGCAGAATTCAAATCTCCACTGCTTACTAAGATCAACGAAGATATGGATCCTCTGACAGACATTACCTCGCTGATCCGGAACTCTATCACCGATGATCCGCCTCTTGCCCAGAAAGACGGTGGCATTATCCGGGAAGGATATAATGAAGATGTAGATAAATTCCGCCGTTCCCGGACAGATGGAAAGAAATGGCTTTCTGAGCTGGAGGCAAGAGAGAGGGAACGTACCGGTATCAAAAGCCTGAAGATCAAGTACAATCGTGTATTTGGTTATTCTCTGGAAGTTACCAATACTTTCAAAGATCTTGTGCCGGAGGATTATATCCGCAAACAGACCCTTACCAATGCAGAGCGTTATATCACTCAGGAACTGAAAGATCTGGAAGATCTGATCCTTGGAGCTGAGGATAAGCTTTATGCGCTGGAATTTGAACTGTTTTCCAGTATCCGTGATCAGGTTGGAGCGGAAGTTGTCCGTATCCAGCGCACTGCAAAAGCAGTGGCTGCACTGGATGTTTTCGCTTCTCTTGCACTGGTTGCCCAGAGGAATAATTTCGTCCGGCCAAAGATCAATGAGACAGGCCTCATTGATATCCGAAACGGCCGTCATCCGGTTGTGGAGCAGATGATCGAAAATGATATGTTCATTCCAAACGATACGTATCTTGACAACCACAAAAAACGGATCTCCATTATCACAGGACCAAACATGGCCGGAAAATCCACATATATGCGCCAGACAGCCCTGATCGTACTGATGGCACAGATCGGAAGCTTTGTTCCGGCAGACAGTGCAAACATCGGTGTGGTTGACCGGATCTTCACCCGTGTAGGTGCATCTGATGACCTTGCAAGCGGACAAAGTACCTTTATGGTGGAAATGACGGAGGTTGCCAATATTCTTCGCAATGCCACTTCCCGTAGCCTTCTGATCCTGGATGAGATCGGACGTGGAACCAGTACTTTTGACGGCCTCTCCATTGCCTGGGCAGTGATCGAACATATCAGCAATACCAAGCTCTGCGGTGCCAAAACCTTATTTGCGACCCATTATCATGAGCTTACCGAACTGGAGGGAAAACTTTCCGGTGTCAACAATTACTGTATTGCTGTCAAAGAAAAGGGTGACGATATCGTATTTCTTCGTAAGATCGTAAAAGGTGGCGCTGACAAGAGTTATGGTATCCAGGTGGCCAAGCTTGCCGGTGTTCCGGATTCCGTGATCCAGCGTGCCAAGGAACTTGTGGAAGAGCTCAGTGACGCAGATATCACCGCAGCGGTAAAAGACCTGACTGCTCCGAAAAAGAAACAGAAGATCACCTATGATCAGGTGGATATGGCACAGATGTCACTCTTTGACACGGTGCAGGATAATGATATCATCGAAGAGATCAAAGGCCTGGAGATTGGCAACCTGACTCCAATGGAGGCCCTGAATATTCTCTATAATCTGCAGAACAAAATAAAGAACCGGTGGTGATACCTTGAGAAAAATTGCAGTTTTAGACCAGAATACCATTGATAAGATCGCAGCAGGTGAAGTTGTGGAGCGGCCTTCTTCTGTTGTAAAAGAACTTGTGGAAAATGCTATTGACGCAGGAGCTACCGCCATCACAGTAGAGATCACAGATGGTGGAAAAAAGCTGATCCGTATCACAGATAACGGCTCCGGAATGGAAGCAGAACAGGTTCCCCTTGCTTTTCTACGTCATGCTACAAGCAAGATTGAAAAAGTGGAAGACCTGACACATATTGCCTCCCTGGGCTTTCGTGGCGAGGCTCTTTCCAGTATTGCCGCAGTTTCCCAGGTAGAACTGATCACAAAAACTCCTTCTGCCATCAGCGGTACCCGCTATGTGATCGAAGGTGGAAAAGAACAGTCTTTGGAGGAGATGGGCGCACCGGAGGGAACCACCTTCCTGATCCGGAACCTTTTTTACAACACACCTGCAAGAAGCAAATTTCTGAAATCCGACATGACAGAAGCCGGTTACATCAATACGCTGATGGAACAGCTGGCGCTTTCCCATCCGGAAATTTCCTTTAAATATATCCAGAATCGTCAGGTGAAACTTTCCAGTTCCGGAAATTACAGCGTAAAGGATGTGATCTACAGCGTTTACGGACGGGAGATCGCCAAAGCACTTCTGGAAGTCTCCTATGAAAATGATTTTATGAAGATCGAAGGCTTTGTGGGAAAACCGGAGATTTCCAGAGGAAACCGCACTTTTGAGAATTATTATATCAATGGCCGGTATGTAAAAAACAAGATCATTACCAAGGCTATTGAGGATGGGTATAAAGGACTGGTCATGCAGCATAAATTTCCATTTGTTTCCCTTCGGATCGAAATGGATGGTAATGACCTGGACGTTAATGTACATCCGGCAAAAAGAGAAGTGCGTTTTGCCAGAGAAACCGAAGTTTATACGGCTATCTATGAAACTGTTCGTAAGGTACTGACTCACAGAGAACTAATCCCGCAGGTATCTGTGGGAAAAGACGAACCGACATCTCACAACGAGCAGATGAAGCCAGGAAATGTTCCGGAACCTTTCGAGGTAAAAAGACGGCAGGAGATGTACGGACACCAGAACCGGACGGCGAATATAGCTTCCCATATTGCACCGACAGCTTCTGAAGTACATACATCGCCGGTTTCATCGATACCTTATAATAAGTTGACAAATAGTACAGCCTCCTATGGCTCAGCTGAAACAGCTCACAGTTCTTCAGATTCTTTTACAGATAAATACAGGCATATGGGTTCTCTGCGGGAAAATCCCGTATATAGATCTCAGCCCTTTACAAAAGAAGAAGAGGAAATGTTTTCCGGCACACTGAAGGACGGAAAAAAAGAGACTTCCGCTGTAGAAACAGCTGATCCAGAAGTGATATCTGAAAAACCTGCCGAATCGACATCTCCTGAGATAAACAGCGAGCCGATCAAATCCCTGGAACAGGAAACGCCAAAACAGCTGGAACTTTTCGAAGAACGGCTTCTTGCCCCGGAATCCAGAAGCCGCCACAGGCTGATCGGACAGCTGTTTGACACCTACTGGCTGGTACAGTTCGAAGATAATTTTTATATCATTGACCAGCATGCGGCCCATGAAAAAGTATATTATGAGCGGTTCGTAAAGCTGTTCCAGTCTCAGAATATCCAGTCTCAGTACGTAAGCCCTCCGCTGATCGTTTCACTCAGCCTTGAGGAAGAAAACCTGTTAAAAGCAAACGAAAAATATTTTCGGGATTTCGGTTTTGAGATCGAACCTTTTGGGGGAAGAGAGTACAGTATCAGTGCGGTGCCATCCAGTCTTCTGGGAATGACAGAGGAAGAGCTGTTTCTGGAAATGCTGGACCATCTCACTGCAGACGGCTCCAAAGATGCATTTGAACTGTTTACCGCAAGGCTTGCAACTATGGCCTGCAAAGCTGCTGTAAAAGGCAATCATTCCATGTCACCCCAGGAAGCCGACAAGCTGATCGATGAACTTCTGACACTGGAAAATCCTTATAACTGTCCTCATGGAAGGCCAACCATCATTGCCATGAGTAAGACAGAGATTGAAAAAAAATTTAAACGTATCGTGTAAGATACCTATCATAAACGGAGAAAATCTATGAAAAAACCTCTTATCGTCCTTACCGGGCCTACTGCCGTGGGAAAAACAAAGCTTTCCATTGCCCTTGCAAAAGCAGTAAACGGAGAGATCATTTCCGCGGATTCCATGCAGGTTTACCGCCATATGGATATCGGTTCCGCCAAGATCACGCCGGAAGAAATGGATGGCGTCCCACATCATCTGGTGGATGTACTGGAGCCAACAGAAGATTTTAACATTGTCCTTTTTCAGCAAATGGCAAAAGATGCCATGGACAAAATTTATGACAAAGGCCGGATTCCGATCCTGGTAGGCGGCACAGGATTTTATATTCAGTCTGTGACCAGAGATATTGATTTTACCAGCTCCGACCAGGATGAACATTACCGCAGGGAGCTGGAAGAGCTGGCAGAGCAGAAGGGGCCTGCATTTCTCCATGACATGCTTGCTAAGGTCGATCCCAAGTCAGCCGAAGATATCCATGAGAACAATGTCAAGCGGGTGATACGTGCCCTGGAATTTTATAAACAGAACGGTACCAGGATCTCCGAACATAATGAAGAACAGAAGGAGCATACCAGTCCCTATGCACTGGCTTATTTCGTCCTGAACGCACCACGCCCACTTCTCTATGAACGCATTGACACAAGAGTGGACGAAATGCTTAAAAACGGTCTGACAGAAGAAGTTAAAAAGCTTCGGGAGATGGGCTGCCACAGGGGAATGGTTTCCATGCAGGGGCTTGGCTATAAGGAAATCCTGGACTGGATGGACGGAAACTATTCTTATGAGGAAGCCGTAAGGGTCCTGAAACGTGACACCAGACACTTTGCCAAACGTCAGCTTACCTGGTTCCGCAGAGAAGGCGAAGTAACTTGGGTAGATAAAGATAACTTTGATTACGATGACAGCAGGATCCTTTCCTACATGCTTTCTGTATGCAGGGAAAAGGGAATCCTCCCTGCCAAATAAAATAAAAAAGGAAAAATGATCATGAAAGAATTATATGCACAGCTTGGAATCTCTTCTGCAGTTTACGATTTCGGTAAATCTGTGGAAGATTCCCTGAAAGAACGTTTTGAGAAATTTGATAAGACTGCAGAATACAACCAGATGAAGGTTATCCGCGCCATGCAGAAGAACCGTGTCAGTGAGGCTTGTTTCGGAGCTTCCTCCGGTTATGGCTACAACGACCTTGGCCGCGAAACTCTGGAGCAGGTTTATGCCGATACCTTCCACACAGAAGCCTGCCTGGTACGCCCGCAGATCACCTGTGGAACTCATGCACTTGCCATTGCTCTCTTCGGAAACCTGCGCCCCGGTGACGAGCTTCTTTCCCCTGTAGGAAAGCCTTACGATACCCTGGAAGAAGTGATCGGTATCCGCCCGTCCAATGGTTCCCTTGCGGAATATGGCGTAAAATATCGTCAGGTGGATCTTCTCGAGGATGGTACCTTTGATTATGAAAACATCAGAAAAGCAGTCAATGAAAAAACAAAGCTGGTAACCATCCAGCGTTCCAAAGGCTATCAGACCCGTCCTTCTTTCTCCGTAAAACAGATCGGTGAGCTGATCTCTTTTGTAAAAAAGATCAAGCCGGATGTGATCTGCATGGTAGATAACTGCTACGGAGAATTCGTAGATACCATCGAGCCCAGTGATGTAGGTGCAGATATCATGGTCGGCTCCCTGATCAAAAATCCAGGTGGCGGCCTTGCTCCTATCGGTGGTTATATCGCAGGAAGAAAAGACTGTGTGGAAAATGCCTCCTACCGTATGACCTGCCCGGGACTGGGCATGGAAGTTGGTGCAACTCTTGGTGTAAACCGTTCTCTGTATCAGGGATTTTTCCTTGCACCGATGATCACCAAAGGAGCTTTAAAGGGCGCTGTTTTTGCAGCGAACATTTACGAAAAGCTTGGTTTCCCGGTAGTTCCCAACAGCACAGAGCCACGTCAGGATATCATCCAGGCGGTCACTCTCGGAACACCGGAGGGTCTTGTAGCATTCTGCCAGGGTATCCAGGCTGCTGCACCGGTAGACAGCTTTGTAACACCAGAGCCTTGGGATATGCCGGGATATGACAGCCAGGTGATCATGGCAGCAGGTGCTTTCATCCAGGGTTCTTCCATCGAGCTTTCTGCCGATGGTCCTATGAAACCGCCTTATGCAGTTTATTTCCAGGGTGGTCTCACCTGGGAGCATGCAAAGCTGGGAATCCTGAAATCTCTTCAGTATATGGTTGATAAGGAACTTGTGAGCTTATGAAAAAATCCGAAGGACCGGACTTAAAAAAACAGATCTTTGTCATAGGAGCCGGTGCTTCCGGTCTTATGGCAGCTATTCAGGCTGCTGTATACGGAGCTGCAGTTACGGTTCTGGAACAAAATGACCGTCCCGGCAGAAAAATCTGTGCTACGGGAAACGGCCGTTGTAATATGACGAACCTAAATCAGGATGAAAACGCTTACCGGGGATCTCATCCTGAATTTGCCAAAGATGCCCTGGCACAGTTTCCTGTGGAAAAAACTCTGAAATTCTTTCAGGAACTGGGAATCTGTATCACAGACCGCAGCGGATGGATCTATCCCCGAAGCAACCAGGCACAGAGTGTGGTAGATGTTCTTGTCATGAAGGCACGCAGCCTGAAGGTAAAGCTGAAAACCAATCAGACCGTTACCGGCGTGTCTTTTACAGACGGACAGTGGAAGATCCATACGGACGGATGGACCTACAGTGGTGATGCCGTGATCCTTGCAAATGGTTCCCGTGCGTCTTCCGTTGCAGGTTCCTGCGAAAGCGGATATGAAATTGCAAAAAGTCTCGGACATCATCTGATCGAACCCCTTCCAGCACTGACAGCTCTGAAATGTAAGGGAAATTCTTTTTCCGGCTGGAGTGGTGTACGGACAGAAGGGAAAATAACACTTTATATAGACGGCACACCGACAGTCTCCCAGCAAGGAGAGCTGCAGCTTACCGATTACGGTGTATCCGGGATCCCGGTATTCCAGATTTCCCGCTATGCTATCCGTGCCGTCCATGAGAACAAAAATGTGGAGCTTTCCATAAATTTTTTTCCGGAACTGAACCGGAAAGAGCTGGAAGAATACCTGGAGCGCAGAAAAGCAGCCTGTCCTTACAAAACAGAAAAAGAACTTCTCATCGGACTTTTTCCTGAAAAACTGATCCGTGTTTTATGTGCACAGAAGGATTTTATCCGTGGGATCACCAATTTTCGTCTTCCGGTAAAAAACGGCCTTTCCTTTGAACAGGCACAGGTTTGTTCCGGTGGAGTGGATACGTCTGAAGTTCACAGCAAAACCATGGAGTCCAGACTTCATAAAGGTCTTTATTTTGCCGGAGAGCTCCTTGACATTGACGGTACCTGCGGAGGTTATAACCTGCAGTGGGCGTGGTCAAGCGGAGCTGCCGCCGGTATCTGGGCAGCAAAGGAGGAAGAAAAATGATCCGGATCACACAGCTGAAGCTTCCCATCACTCATACAGAAGAGCAGCTTCACCGAAAAATAGCAAAAATGCTTCGTCTTGGAAATCAGCCGTTCACCTATGAAATCCGAAAACAATCTCTGGATGCCCGGCACAAAGAGGACAAAAAATTTGTCTACACTGTAGATATTAAACTGGATAACGAATCCCGTGTTCTCAAAAAGGTTCACGATAAAAATATTATGTTAATCTCGGAGAAGAAATATCATTTCCCCTCCTCTGGTTCTGAAACTCTGTCCCATCGTCCTGTAGTGATCGGAAGCGGACCTGCAGGATTATTCTGTGCCTGGTACCTGGCCAAAGCCGGGTACTGTCCACTGGTACTGGAACGGGGAGAAGAAGCAGACAAACGCCAGGAAACCGTGGAAAATTTCTGGAAAAACGGCATCCTGGATCCGAATTCCAATGTACAGTTCGGAGAGGGCGGTGCAGGGACTTTTTCCGATGGAAAGCTGAATACTCTGGTAAAAGATACTTTTGGAAGAGGAAAGGAAGTTCTTTCCCGATTTGTGGAGGCAGGAGCTCCCTCTGAGATCCTTTACCAGCAAAAGCCTCATCTTGGCACAGATCAGCTTGTAGGTATCGTTCAGTTTATGCGTCATCAGATTGAAGAAATGGGCGGGGAATTCCGTTTTCGTTCCACAGTAACTGATCTGATGATCCGTGACCGGAAGCTTAATGCAGTCATTGTCAATGCAAAAGAGGAAATACCGGCAGAAATCTGCATTCTTGCTCCCGGCCACAGCGCCAGAGATACGTTTGCCATGCTGGAAAAACACAATATTAACATGGAGCCGAAATCTTTTGCAGTGGGGGTACGTGTGGAACATCCGCAGACTATGATCAACCAGGATCTTTACGGAGAACCGGAAAACGACCGTCTGGGTGCATCCAGCTACAAGGTTACACATACACTGGAAAACGGACGTGGCGTTTATTCTTTCTGTATGTGTCCCGGCGGATATGTTGTAAATGCATCTTCTGAAAAAGGTATGCTTGCAGTGAATGGTATGAGCTATCAGGCACGTGACAGCCATAATGCCAACAGTGCTATCATCGTTACGGTAAACCCTTCTGATTTTCCTGAAGAGGGAGTTCTCGGCGGAATCGCTCTGCAGCGAAAACTGGAGCGCGCTGCTTGGGAAGCCGGAAAAGGAAAAATTCCGGTACAGCTTTTCAAAGATTACTGTACCCATCAGAAAAGTACCAGGCTTGGAGATGTGATCCCCTGTATCAAAGGAGCTTATACACTTACCGATGTCCGCAGTATTTTCCCGAAAGAGATCGGCGATTCCATTGAAGCAGGAATCCATGCTTTTGGAAAAAAGCTTTCCGGTTTTGACCGACCGGATGCATTGCTGGAAGGAGTAGAAAGCCGTACCTCTTCTCCTGTACGGATCGTTCGGGAACCGAAAAAGCTCACTTCCAATATAGAAGGGATCTACCCCTGCGGAGAGGGCGCCGGTTACGCCGGAGGCATTACATCCGCAGCGATGGACGGGATCAAGGTGGCAGAAGCAGTCGCTTCTGTTTATGCCCTGCCTGTAAACAAAATGTGAAAAAAGTGGAAATTTCCGGGATAGAGTGTACATCCCTGCTTTTTTATGCTAAAATAACTTCTGCAATTTTGCATCCCCTTCTTCGAGAGCGAAAAGGGAAATCATATGAAAGATACTATAATGGAAATGCCAGATTATCAGCGTCCGTATGAAAAATGTCTGCGGGAAGGAGAACAGTCCTTAAGCGATCGAGAGCTTCTTGCCGTGATCCTGCGCTGTGGCGTACAGGGATCCAGTTCCCTGACTCTGGCAGATAAAATCCTGAATTTATCGAAACAGACCGGATACAGTGGCCTGCTTGGACTGTTTCATATTTCCATGCAGGAACTGATGAAGATCCATGGGATCGGTAAGGTAAAAGCCATACAGCTGAAATGTATCGGGGAACTTTCCAAGCGTATGGCAACCGCAGCTGCAAAACCGGAATTATCTTTTCACCATCCGGTAACCATTGCGAAGTATTATATGGAGCGGCTCCGGCATGAAGAACAGGAATTGCTTTACTGCATGATGCTGGACGGACATAACCATTTGTCGGGGGAACAGCTTTTAAGCCGCGGTACTGTCAATGCCACACTGATCACACCAAGAGAAGTCTTTGTAGAAGCTGTAAAGTATCGGGCGGTGAACCTGATCCTGGTCCACAATCATCCAGGAGGCGATCCCTCCCCCAGCCAGGCTGATCTGGATGTTACGGAACGGATCTATCATTGTGGTGAACTCCTCGGCATCCATCTTCTGGATCATATCATCATCGGTGATCACAGGTATGTCAGTTTCCGCGAAAAAGGGATTTTTGATGAATATACTTAAGTGAAGGGACAGATTTATGCTTTTTAGAAATAATTACGGAGTAGACCTTGGAAGCAGCTCTGTAAAAGTCTATTCATTTTTCAGAAACAAAAGTTACATAGAAAAGAACATGGTAGCCTACAGAGGACGCCGGATCCTTGCCATAGGGAACGAAGCTTATGAAATGTTTGAAAAATCACCTGCAGATATTTCCGTAAATTCTCCTATGGCTTTCGGTATGCTGGCAAATCTGGAATTGCAGGAGATCGTCCTTTACAGCATGATAAAAAAAATCGATCATACATCCGGTCTCGGAGCAGACATGTATTTCTCCGTACCACTTGATATGACTGCTATCGAAAAGAGGGCATACTATCATCTGGTCAATGGTCACTGGCTGCGGAAAAACCGTGTTTTTATGGTGGAGTCCCCTATTGCAGATGCCATTGCCATGGGAATCGACCCTGAAAAGAATCAGGGCAGCATGATCGTAAACATCGGTGCACAGAGTACAGAGTTTTCCATCATAACCGACGGCAAGATCATCATCAGCCGTAAGATCCCCATCGGAGGCAGACAGATGAACGAATCTATCTGCAGCGAGATCCGAAAACATTATAATCTTCAGATTGGAACACGAACTGCAAAACGTCTGAAAGTAGTTATGGGAAGACTGAATGATCAGAAAAAAGAAGCCCGAAAAGTAGTCGGAATCGACAGTATTTCCGGACTTCCACGAGAAGAAGTTATTTCTGCCTACGTTGTTAATGAAGGGATCGCCAACTGTGTGAACCAGATCGCAGCAGAGATGAAATCTTTTCTGGAACGTACCCCGCCACAGATTGCTTATCATATCGCAAAAGAGGGCATTTATCTGACCGGCGGCAGTACACGGCTTCCTTATATAGATAACTATCTGGCTAGCTATACAGGATTTGCCTTTAATCTTTCTGATCTGTATGAAACTTCTGCAGCATACGGCCTGGAAAAGATCATCCACGACAGAAACCTGCGCAAATGGGCCCAGCCGGTAAAGCAGAAAAAACTGTAAAGGGGCATATATAATGAAAAACATCCGAAAAAAAGTGCGTTTTCATTTTAATTTAAAAAGTAAACATCTTCTGGTAATCATGACATTTTTCTGTGGAAGCTGCATCGTAGCTACAGCAGCCTCCGGAACCTCTTCCGCACCACTTCAGGAGGCAGCCGGTTTTCTTATCGTTCCCTTTGAAAAGGGGATCGCCGGTGTCAGCGATATATTTGGAAATGTAAAAAACAATCTTCGTGATAAACAGGACGTGCTTCAGGAAAACGAAGAGCTGAAAAGTCAGATCAACAGTCTTACGGAACAGAATAACATCCTGATCCAGGACCAGACAGAGCTCACACGCCTGAAGGAACTTTACGATCTTGATCAGGAATATACCGACTATCCCAAGGTTGCCGCAAGGATAATCTCCAAAGATCCCGGAAACTGGTATGATACCTTTATGATCAACAAAGGCAGTAATAACGGGATCCGGGTTGATAACAACGTGATCGCCGGAAAGGGTCTTGTGGGTATCGTTACAGAAGTGGGACCTTCCTGGGCTACTGTCCGTTCCATCATCGATGACAGCAGCAATGTCAGTGCCATGGCAGTCAGTACTTCCGACAACTGCGTTGTCACTGGAGATCTGAAACTGATCGATGAAGGCAAATTAAGCTTTGAGCAGCTTTACGATCAGGATAACAAGGTAACAGTCGGAGAACGTATTGTCACCTCGAACATCAGTGAAAAATATGTGGAAGGACTGTTTATTGGTTATGTCAGTGAGATCCAGCAGGATCCCAATAACCTGACAAAAACAGGTACGATCGTTACACCGGTTGATTTCGGTCATCTGAAAGATGTATTTGTGATCACCACCAATAAACAGGACGCGATAGACAAATCGGAGGATGCGTCCAATGAAAAATAGGATTATATTATTTATCACTATCATTGTCTGTTTTCTCCTTCAGTGCACAGTAATGGACCGTATTTCCATTGGGTCCATCACTCCAAATCTGCTTTTGATCCTGTGTGTATCCATGGGACTTATGCGTGGAAGAAAAGTCGGTCTGTGGACTGGATTTTTTTCCGGGCTTTTTGTCGATCTCTTTTATGGATCATTGTTTGGATTTTATGCACTGATCTATATGTATATAGGTTTTATCAGCGGCTATGCATTCCGCAGTTTTTATGATGATGATCTGAAAGTTCCGCTTTTTCTTGTAGCAGGAACAGATCTTCTTTATAATCTGGCTGTGTATGGCCTCCAGTTTCTGCTCAGAGGCCGTCTTGGATTCTGGACCTACATATACAGGATCATTATCCCCGAGATTGTATATACGGTTTTTCTCACCATCATCGTATACCGGGTATTTTACTGGATCAACTACCACTTAATGGATACTGTAAGGAAAGAAAGTGAGTCTATTTGGGAATTAAAATAAAAAAAATCATCAAAAAAATCCGTCTGAAACGTACTACAGTTCTTGTGATCGTATTTATTTTTCTGTCATCTGTCCTGGTCCGGCAGCTTTTCAGTCTGCAGATCATACAGGGAGAGGATTACATCAGTAAATTTCAGACACGTACCACCAAAACACGCGTGATCAAAAGCACCCGTGGTAATATTTATGACCGTAACGGCACAGTTGTCGCCTCCAATGTACTTGCATATTCTGTCACATTCGAAGATAGCGGTACATACAACAGCACCAGAGAAAAGAATCTGACTCTGAACGGTATCGCCTACCAGGTATTACAGATCCTTTCCAAAAACGGGGACAGCTTATCTGATAATTTTCATATTACCGTCAATGATCATGGCGACTATGCTTTTGATGTAGATGAAGGATTTACTCTTAACCGTTTCCGTGCGGATATTTACGGAGAAGCACAGATTGATGATCTCAGTGATGAGCAGAAAAACGCAACCGCAACCCAGATCATGGATCATCTTACCGGAAGTAGCGGATTTTCTATCGTTCTTTACGGAAAAGATGCCTACACCCCGGAAGAACTTGCCGCACATTCTCTTCCGGAAGAGCTTACCAAACAGGAAATCCTCGAAATTGCGATCATGCGCTATCAGCTGAACACCAACAGTTTCAAGAAATATATGCCGGTGACCATTGCAACAAATGTCAGTGAAAAATCTGTGGCAGCCATAAAAGAAAATCAGGCCGCTCTCCAGGGTATTGACATTGTAGAAGATTCCACCAGAAAATATGTGGACGATGAGAGTATGGCGCCGATCCTCGGTTACACAGGCCAGGCCTCTTCTGAAGAGCTGGAAACCCTTCGTAAGGATAATCCTGATTATTCCAATGATGCGGTTGTTGGAAAAGCCGGGATCGAACAGTATATGGAGCTTGAACTTCAGGGAAAAGATGGAGAAGAAACGGTCACAGTTGATAATCTTGGTAAAGTCCTTGATATCGACAATTCCAAAACTGTTGATCCTGTGGCCGGAAACGATGTTTATCTGACCATTGATTCCGACTGGCAGAAGAGTATTTACCAGATCCTGGAACAGCGTGTTGCCGGTATTGTCCTCTCTAAACTGACACCAAATAAAAGCTTTGATTATGAAGCAGAGAAAGATGCAAGTAAGATCACCATCCCAATCTATGATGTATACAATGCACTGATTGCAAACAGTGTGATCGATATCAATAAATTCAGCGATGCAGATGCTTCCGATACAGAAAAAAATTTATACGCCAAATTTCAGCAAAAACAGCAACAGGTTTTTGATACAATAAGTAACAGGCTGACAGGTGACAATCCTCCAGCCTATAAGGATGAAGATACACAGATGCAGGAATATCTTACCTATATCTGTGATGATCTTCTTACCAATACCCTGAAGGTACTGAAAAGTGATTCCATTGATACCTCAGATGAAACATACAAAGCCTGGAAAAATGACCAGAGTATCAGTCTGAAGGATTATCTGAACTATGCTGCCAGTCAGAACTGGATCGATATTTCCCAGATCTCAACCTCCGGAGAATATCTGGATTCTGAAGAGATCTATCAGGCTCTTACCGCCTATATCATTGATTACCTGAAGACAGATACAGGCTTTTCAAAGCTTCTGTATAAATATATGCTTCAGGAAGACACCATCAGTGGAGAAG
Organism: Blautia sp. SF-50; assembly: GCF_900101315.1. Classification (NCBI taxonomy): domain Bacteria; kingdom Bacillati; phylum Bacillota; class Clostridia; order Lachnospirales; family Lachnospiraceae; genus Blautia; species Blautia sp. SF-50. Next base: position 132,293 of record NZ_FMUW01000006.1, on the reverse strand, counting down.
ATCTGTGTCTTGTTCTCTATGAACAGGGCGTTCTTTCAAAAGAAGACGAACTGTATCAGACAATGGCCTCCGGTGGTCTTGATGCCTACACCTTCATGTATCGCAAGATCGCAAATCTTGAGATCACACCGGCCCAGCTTGCGTTGGCTCCGTGCTCTGCATCTGCGGTGATCACAGATACTACAACCGGAAATGTTCTCGCATGTGTTTCCTATCCGGGATATGATAATAATCGTCTGACCAACAATATGGACACCGATTATTATGCAAAGCTTTCCACAGATCTTTCCAGCCCGTTCTTCAACAAGGCAACACAGCAGAAGACGGCTCCAGGATCTACCTTAAAGATCTTATCTACTGTTGCCGGCATGTCCGAGGGCGTAATAGATGATGGCACATATATTGAATGTACAGGAAGCTTTGACCTTGTAACACCTCCGATCAATTGCTGGAATAAACAGGGCCACGGTTCTCTTGATATCCGTGAGGCCATTGAGCAGTCCTGTAACGTATTTTTCACTACGATCGGTTTCGAACTTGGTAAAGATTCCGAAGGTAATTTTTCTGAAGCCAGAAGTCTTGGAATGCTTCAGAAATATGCTTCCCTCATGGGATTGGATCAGAAAACCGGCATTGAAATTTCCGAGGCTTCTCCGCAGGTTTCTGACAAAAACGCGGTTCCTTCCTATATTGGACAGGGTACTAATACGTTTACGACCAGCCAGCTTGCACGCTATGCGTCAACGATCGCCACTTCCGGTACGATCTACAAGCTTTCCCTTCTGGACCGTGTGACGGATTCCAAAGGAAAACTTATAAAGGAATATCCTTCCGAAACAGCTGGACAGTTGGATCTTTCCAGCAATATCTGGGATGCCATCCATGACGGTATGTATCGTGTAGTGCAGACTCATGATCAGTTTAACGGACTTGGAGTCGAAGTAGCAGGAAAAACCGGTACTGCCGAGATTGACTATTATCATCCGAACAATGCACTTTTTATCGGATATGCGCCTGTTTCTGATCCCAAGTACGCAATATCTGTACGAATCGCAAACGGATATGCATCCGGTAATGCCTGCCTTGCAGCTAATGATATCTTTAAATACATTTTCGGACTTGCAGATGAAAGCACCATTCTCACTGGCTATGCAGCAAGCGATACCAGTAATGTATCGAATGACTAAACAAACTTTATGAGGATACCAGAAGTGTGGAACATTTTATAGGAGGAATCAGAAAACATGAGTGAAGTCATTGTCATTACATCTGGAAAAGGCGGTGTTGGAAAAACCACCACCGTGGCAAATATCGGGACCGGACTGGCTGCCATGGGAAAAAGGGTTGCAGTTGTAGATACCGATATCGGACTCCGAAATCTGGATGTTGTCATGGGACTGGAGAACCGTATTGTTTATAATCTGGTTGATGTGATCAATGGGAGCTGCCGCCTGAAACAGGCACTGATCCGGGATCGTCGGCATTCAGAACTGTATCTTCTTCCGTCTGCCCAGACCAAGGACAAAACTGCCGTATCTCCGGAACAGATGATCAAGCTTACCGATGATCTCCGGGAAGAATTCGATTATGTCCTTCTGGATTGTCCGGCAGGAATTGAACAGGGATTCAAAAATGCAGTAGCCGGAGCGGACCGTGCACTGGTCGTGACCACACCGGAAGTTTCCGCGATCCGGGATGCAGACCGTATCATCGGGTTGCTGGAGTCCGGAGGGCTCCGTGATATCCGGCTGATCATCAACCGGCTTCGACCGGAAATGATCGCCAGAGGTGATATGATGTCCGTAGAAGATGTGTTGGAAATCCTGGCTGTAGATCTGATCGGTGCGATCCTGGATGATGAACAGATCGTGATCTCCACAAATCAGGGAGAACCTTTATCCGGAAAAAATTCCCAGGCAGAAGAAGAGTATCGCAATATCTGCCGGAGACTTATGGGCGAAGAGGTCCCTTATGTTACTGTGCGTCGAAAAAATGGTGTATTCCACCGTCTTGGCAGCATTTTTCGAAAATAACAGACGCCTTGCTGTCTGACATTTTTCATCACAGGAGGAATGATTATGGGATTTTTCTCCGGGAAAAACCACTCTGCAGGCTATGCACGCGACAGGATGAAGCTTCTTCTTGTATCGGAACGCATAGACTGTTCTCCACAGATGATGAAGCTTTTACGGAACGATCTGATACATGCCGTAAAAAAATACGTTGTAATTGATGAACCAGGGGTGACCATACAGATCACACAGGAACCACCTGTTCTGCATGCAGTCATACCCGTACTTAAGAAAAGAGATGCATAATTTATGATTAAACAGTATAAGCTGCGGTTTTACAATTTTCGACTGGTGATCTTTCTCCTGGCGATCAGCTTTATTGGAATTCAGCTTGTAGGAACAGCTGCCGACTACCTTCGCACACGTCAGCTTCTGGGTGTGATCATCGGTGTGGTCTTTATGCTGATCCTTTCACTGATGGATTATTCCTGGCTGCTGAATTTTCAATGGATCATGTATGGATTTAATATCGTTATGCTTCTGGCTGTCCGGTTCTTCGGATCCAGCGCCAATGGTGCTGCCAGATGGGTGGATTTAGGTTTTATCCGTTTCCAGCCTACCGAGCTTTCAAAGATCATCATTATCCTGTTTTTTGCCAAATTTTTTATGGATCATGAGGAAGATCTGAATACCTTAAAGACTCTGATACAATCAGCTGTCCTTCTGGTCATCCCACTGATGCTGATCTATGTACAGCCGGATATGAAAAACACCATCACCGTAACAGTCCTGTTCTGTATTCTGATCTACATCGCAGGACTTAGTTATAAGATCATCGGAGGTGTAGCCTTGATCGCGATTCCTCTGGCCATCATCTTTCTGTCCATTATCGTGCAGCCGGATCAGAAACTGATACAGGATTACCAGAGAAACCGTATCATGTCATTCCTGTATCCGGAGAACGAAGAATACGCAGATGATATTGAACAGCAGAACAACTCAAAAACAGCCATCGCCTCCGGAGAGCTTGTGGGACGTGCTTTCAGTAATGACACCAGTGTTACATCCGTAAATGATGGAAACTTTGTTTCTGAGAATCAGACCGACTTTATTTTTGCGGTGGCTGGAGAGCAGTACGGATTTATCGGCTGTACTCTGATCGTACTGCTGCTGTTTCTGATCACCTTTGAATGTATCCGTATGAGCCTGCGGGCCAAGGATCTTGCCGGTAAGGTCATATGCTGCGGTGTTGGAAGCATTGTTTCCATACAGAGCTTCATCAACATCTGTGTTGCTACCGGCCTTGCACCAAACACAGGTACTCCGCTTCCTTTTGTAAGCTATGGTCTTACTTCTCTGATCAGTCTGTTTATGGGTATGGGACTTGTTCTCAATGTAGGACTGCAGAGCAGTGCATATAATAAAGAATTACAGAAAAAAGGTCAGAAATCGGATACCTACTTTCGGAAAGAGGAATACTTATGACACGTAAAGAACCTGAAAAAACTCATGTACGTTCTGGCAATCCTTCCAGGGGTCAGGCTTCCCGGGCTGCACATACAGCCTCCAGGGGGACAAAAAGAACTTCCACGCCGTCTGACAAAACTGTTTCTGCCAGACGTAAAGCTCAGAATACCCGGATGAAACGGATGCGTCGTAAAAGGATCCGCAACACCATTTTTCTCCTTCTTCTGCTGATCGTACTATGTACAGCTGGCGGTTTTGGTGTTTACATGCTGAAGGGCGGAGATTTTTCCACTCCTGCAAATTCTTTCAATGCATTCTCCGAGTTTGATAATACTCTGACTTCCAAAGAAGAGCAGCGCGCGGCAGGTTTCGCCCATGATCTCTGTGTTGTTACAAAAGATGTTGCTCTGGATTCTGTCAGTCTGGATGACAGCCAGTCCGGTGTGCTTCTGAATCTCAGTGATAAAAAGGTACTCTATGCAAAAGGTGCCTACAACAAGGTTTATCCTGCCAGCATCACAAAGATCATGACAGCTATGCTTGCACTGAAATATGGAAACATGGACGATACAGTAACGATCTCACAGGAGAATGTTACCCTGGAATCCGGTTCTCAGGTAGCTGGTTTCCAGGCGGGAGATCAGGTTACCATGGATCAGCTTCTTCATTGTCTTCTTGTTTATTCTGCCAATGATGCAGCATCTGCCATTGCGGAACATATAGGTGGATCAACAGATAAATTTGTAGAGATGATGAACAGCTTTGCTGCAGAACTTGGCTGTACAGGAACTCACTTTACCAATCCCCATGGTCTTCAGGACGAAAATCATTATACAACGCCTTATGACATTTATCTGATGCTGAAAGAAGCCTTGAATTATCCGGAGTTTACAGACATCACACAAATGGCATCTTATACAGTTAGCTATAAGCATTCCGATGGCTCCGATGCAAGTGCTACCTTACCCGCTACAGATCATTATCTTACCGGAGAGGCAGCAACTCCTAAGGATGTCACTATCCTTGGAGGAAAAACAGGAACAACCGATAAAGCCGGTAACTGTCTGGCACTTTTAAGCCAGAATGCTTATGGGAAGCCATTTATTTCCATCGTCATGGGTGCATCCTCAAAGGATGTTCTTTATCAGGAAATGACATCCTTGCTCCAGAACATCAACTGACAGGATTCCATACAAAAAACAAAAAAGCAGATCTGTTTGAAATTTTATTTCGCAGATCTGCTTTTTTATTCTTTCTTTTACATTCAGTTAATTTCTACTATATCATCGGTGCCATCACTACCGGTATCTTCGGTCTCACTGCTATCAAGATCCGTATCCGAAGTACCACTGTAATCATTGTCATCGACAACTTCACCGGAGCCACTGTCCGGATCTTCATAATTGCCTGCGTCTTCACCGGTTCCATCTGAAGATGTATCTGAAGTATCCGAGGTATCTGCTCCATTGGCTTCACTATCCGTATTGCCGTCGTAAGAATTATCACCTGGATCATAAGTCGGCTCTTCCGTGTAGGAATCTCCGTCCCCAGTATCGTCAGAACTCTCGGGCTCACTGCTGTAGCTGTCCTCTGTATAGATTGGAAAATCCGCATCAGCAGTTCCCTCTGATGTAGAATCTGTAACAGGCTCCGCCGCATTATTATCCGGAATAGCAGTAAGATGAGAAACCGTTCCATCCTTTGGGACGACGATATAGATTCCCAGCATCACGATACATAATGCCATGGCTAATCCGGCAATCTTCATTTCTTCCATATGTTTCATCGCTGATGATCTCCCTGTCGTTTTTTTGTATTATAGCACAGAATCACTCATATTTGTAAAACAGCCATGTATTTCTTTTGTTTTTCTGTAACAGTTCCCGAAATTTATTTCGCGATCATATAGACACACTTTCTCTGGGTGTTTATAATAAATAATCATATTTATTCATAACTTAAAGAAAGGCGTAACATTTTATGGGCGACTGCATTACCACATATACTGGAAAACATTTTGATCCGACACATCCGGACGAAGAGCTGATCTGCATTGAGGACATTGCACACGCACTTTCTCTTCTATGCCGCGGAAATGGTCATGTAAGGACTTTTTTCTCTGTAGGGCAGCACTGCATCCTTTGTGCCAAAGAAGCCGAAGCACGTGGCTATTCCGGCCGTCTTATACTGGCGTCCCTTCTTCACGATGCCAGCGAATGTTATATGTCCGATGTTCCAAGACCATTTAAGAAAAGTCTTCCTGAGTATCGGAAACAGGAGGAAGCTCTTTTAAACATTATCTATCAGAAATATCTGGGATCCGGACTTTCTGCCATAGAAGAGCAGAAGCTGAAGGAGATCGACAATGACCTGCTCTGGTATGACCTGAAATATCTTCTGAATGAAACACCGGACACTCCAAAACCGGTTGTCCATGTTCCGATCCAATACCGGCAATACCCTTTTTCACAGGTAGAAGAGGAATATCGGAACCTTTTTGATCAGCTGTCTGCAAAAATCTGTAAATAGATATAACAGACACACTTTATACAATTGAAAGAAGAACCCTATATGGAACGATTGATTTTTCATGTTGATGTAAACAGTGCTTTTCTTTCCTGGGAAGCAGCAAAAAGAGTAAAGATGGGACTTCCGGATCTGAGAGACATCCCTTCCTGTATTGGCGGAGACCCCAGTAAACGTACCGGCATCGTTGTCGCCAAGTCCATTCCTGCAAAAAAATACGGAATCCAGACAGGAGAGCCTATGGCTATGGCTTTTCGCAAATGTCCGAATCTTGTGGCCGTTCCATCTGACTTTGAATTATACGATAAATGTTCCAGAGCCTTCAAAAAAATCTGTGGGTCCTATGCACCGGTAATGGAATCCTTTTCCATTGATGAGGTTTTTCTGGATATGACCGGAACCTCCTATATTTACCCGGATCCAGTGGCAACTGCCCATGAGCTGAAGGATAAGATCCGTACAGAACTCGGCTTTACCGTAAATATCGGCATCTCCACCAATAAACTTCTTGCAAAAATGGCCTCTGATTTCGAAAAGCCAGATAAGGTGCATACTTTATTTCCGGAAGAAATCCCTGTAAAAATGTGGCCTCTTCCAGTGAGAGAGCTTCTTTTTCTTGGCAGATCCTCTGAAAAAAAACTGCAGGACGCAGGGATCAGAACCATAGGCGATCTGGCTCATGAAAAAAAAGCAAAGATACAGGCACTTCTCGGTGAAAAAGCAGGACAGCAGTTATATCAGTATGCCCGTGGCCTTGATGACTCCCCTGTGAAAGCAAAACCTGATGAAGCAAAAGGATTCAGTCTGGAAACTACATTTAACGATGATCTGGTCTCACTGGAGCAGGCACTTCCGATCCTGCTGGAACAATGCGATATTCTGGCCGCCCGCATGCGCCGCAAAAAGAAAAAATGCACCTGCATTTCTGTAACCTTCCGTACCCTGGATTTTCGAAACAAATCTCATCAGACTAAACTGCCAAATGCCACCGATATCACAGAAGAGATTTACAGAAATGCCCAAAACCTCTTTCAGGAGTCCTGGATGAGACAGCCACTCCGGCTCCTGGGAGTATCACTGACCGGTCTTACGGATGATTCCTTTGAACAGCTGTCCTTTTTTGAGAATACTCACAAGAAGGAACGCCAGCAGAAACTGGATGCAGCACTGGATTCCATCCGTCTGAAGTACGGAAACGACAAGGTTACCCGGGCCAGTATCATGAACAGCACTGCCCGGATCGGAAGGAAAGCAAAAGCACAAATGGAAAATGAAAGAGAGCAGTAAGGCTTGATTAAAATTACCAGTTTTTTTCAAAAAGCCCTTGCAATTTTATTCACAATGCACTATAATTTGAAGCATATCAATAGCAATTTTATTCAAAATTATTATATGTGTCTAAGGAGGAAAACAGGATGGTTGAACTGATCGTAGGAAAGAAAGGCAAAGGAAAAACAAAAGTACTATTAGACAAAGTAAACGGAGCTGTTAAGGACGCCAACGGCAGTATTGTTTACTTAGACAAGAGCACCAAGCACATGTATGAGCTGAACAACAAGGTCCGCCTTATCGATGTTTCCGGATTTCCGGTTAAAAATGCGGACGAGTTTGTAGGATTTATCTGTGGTATCCTCTCTCAGGATCATGATCTGGAGCAGGTATATCTGGACAGCTTCCTTACAACAGCCAAGCTTGAAGGAAAGGATGCAACCGAAACACTGGATCAGTTAAGTGCCATCGGTGAAACCTTCAAAGTTTCCTTTATTATCAGTATGTCTCTGGATAAAGAAGAAGTTCCGGAAGCATATCAGGATAAAATTATCTGCGCATTATAATAAAATTGAATATGAACGTCCTATTTTGTACATAAAGCATAAAAGAACGTAAATTTTTAAAGGGATCTGTCCTCAGGACGGATCCCTTTTTAACTGTAGGAAACTTTGTTTATTCTTCATTTCTGTGGTATACTGAAGAGCAGAATAAACACACAGGAGCGTTTCATATGAATCATTTACTGGAAAAAATCAAACAAAAAAATTCATCCGCATTCACCCACAGCGGGAAATTTCACGCAGACGATGTTTTTTCTGCCGCTCTGCTTTTATATCTGAATCCCGAGATCACCATCACACGTGGAAACCAGGTTCCTGAAAACTATGAAGGTCTTGTTTTTGATATTGGCAGAGGACAGTATGATCATCATCAGAAAGACAGCCGTATCCGCGATAATGGCGTCCCATATGCGGCCTTCGGCCTTCTCTGGGAGAAGCTTGGACCGGAAATCCTAGGTGAGGAGCTGGCACTAAAATTCGATGAATCCTTTGTCCAGCCTCTGGATATCAATGATAATACCGGTGAAAAAAATGAACTTGCCACACTGATCGGCAATTTTAATCCGGGATGGGATTCCAAAAGCAGCAATGACGAAGCCTTTTTCCAGGCAGTCAGTGTGGCAGGTATGATCCTGGAAAATAAATTCGAGCGTTACCTTGGAAATGAACGTGCAGACAGACGGGTGGAAGAAATTCTTACAGAACATGCTGCTTCCCTGGCTTCGGGCGATACCCCGGCAGAAAATACCAATATCCTTATACTTCCGGAATTTATTCCCTGCCAAAAACGCCTTTCGGAAACTAACATTGCTTTTGTGATCTTTCCGTCCAACCGGGGCGGTTACTGTATCCAGCCACAGAAAAAAGAATATTCCATGAATTACAAATGCAGTTTTCCTTCTTCCTGGCTTGGCCTGGAAGGCGAGGAGTTATCTTTGGTAACCGGTCTTAAAAGTGCAGCCTTTTGTCATAAAGGAGGATTTCTCATGACCTGCGGAACCCTTGAGGATTCTGTTCTTGCCTGCAGGAGCAGTCTTGCCGCCTTCCATGAAGAAGCTGTGATCGTAAGCCTTGGCGGAAATAAAGAAACAGACATGCTGCTTCAAAAGCTTCCGGATCTTTCTTCTGCCAGGATCGTACATCTGCCGGTTCCTCAATTACCGGAGCTGACTCTGAACGGAATCTACGGAGAACTCTCCATGGAAAAGACAGAATGGAAAAGCTTTATAAAAGACAGGATTAAAGAAATCCTCCGCTGCAAACCGGAAGCAGTTTTTGCAGATAATGCCATGTTTTCCCTGTATCCCATCGTTCATGCTCTGCGAAAAAAACATATTCCCGTTCTTACAGCAGTAGAAAAAGACGGACAGAAGCTTCTGGTACGGATCCCATCCGGTTCTTAAAGATCTTAAACATGTAATTAATTGTATTTACAGATATATTCACATTGCGTATTTATACAGAAAGAAGGCATGTTTATGCGAGAAGAAAAATTTAAAATGGAAAGACAGGGGCTGATCCAGGTGGGAGATAAAGTGAAGATCTCCGAATTTCTCTCTGCCACGAACTACAGCTATATCATTGAGCCTGCAGTAGCCATGTCTGGCTGCTACAGAAACGCAGACCGCATCAGATCCAAAGAGGGCATCATCAAAAGCATTGAGCATACGCCACGCGGCTTTATAGTTACTGCAGAATTTGACGAATAAACATATGTCCATCAGGTAAGATCCGGCAATTAGCAATATGCCGGATTTTTCGCTGAAAAACTGGCTGATTTATTCTGGATTATATTATAGGAATCTGGTATTATAGAGAAGATATTTGTGTAATTTCTCTAATTATCAGGAAATTGCAAATTTTTAGAACAGAGGTGTAATATTATGAGCTGGTACAACGAAGCAATCTTCTACCATATTTATCCACTTGGACTTACAGGCGCTCCAAAAGAAAATGATTACGGAACTCCTGTACATCGACTGAACACACTGCTGCCGTGGATCGACCACATCAAAGAGATCGGATGTACTGCCTTATATATAGGGCCGCTTTTTGAAAGTGTCGGACATGGCTATGAGACAACCGATTACAAAAAACTGGATTCCCGTCTTGGAACCAATAAAGATCTCACCAATTTTGTAAAAGCCTGCCATGAAAAAGGCATCCGCGTGATCTTTGATGGTGTATTCAACCATACAGGCCGTGATTTCTTCGCTTTTAAGGATATCCAGAAAAACCGTGAGCATTCCCCTTACGTTAACTGGTACTGTAATGTAAATTTCGGCGGAAATACCGAATATAATGACGGTTTTTCCTATGAAAACTGGGGTGGATACAATCTTCTTGTAAAGCTGAACCAGCGCAATCCGGAAGTACAGAACTATATCTGTGATGTGATCCGTTTCTGGGTTTCCGAATTTGATATTGATGGAATCCGCCTGGATGCCGCTGATGTTCTGGATTTTGATTTCATGCGTATTCTACGTCATACCGCAGATGAGGTTAAGAAAGACTTCTGGCTTATGGGAGAGGTCATTCACGGAGATTACAGCCGCTGGGTAAACGGACAGACTCTTCACAGTGTAACTAACTATGCCCTTCACAAGGCACTTTACAGCGGACATAATGACCACAACTATTTTGAAATTGCTCATACAGTAAAATATCTTCAGAATATGGGAGATCTGGACCTCTACAATTTCGTGGACAACCATGACGTAGAGCGAATTCATACCAAATTGCAGAACAAAGCACATTTTGCTCCTGTACATGTACTTCTTTATACTTTACCTGGCGTTCCAAGCATTTATTACGGCTCAGAATTTGGTATTGACGGAAAAAAAGAAAAATTTTCCGATGCCAGCTTACGTCCGGCACTTGATCTTAACGATTATGCGGATGCTGCAACAAAGAACCCATGTACTGCACTGATCGCAGCCCTCGGAAAAGTCCGTCAGGGAACTCCTGCATTAAGCTATGGTTCCTATGCAGAGCTGGCTCTTACAAACCGCCAGTTTGCTTTTGCAAGAGATCTGGATGGCATGCGTGTGATCGTCACAGTAAATAACGATGACAGCGATGCAGAAATGAATCTTCCAACAGGAAGCGCACCGGAATACGTAGGCGCACTCACCGGCCAGAAAGTTTCCGCCCAGGGTGGACGTATCCGTGTCCGTGTTGCAGCAAACAGCGGTGAGATCTGGCTTCCGGCCGGAGATATGCCAGAATACAAGCCAGTCCAGACAGAAATCCCGGAAATGGCTGCAGCAAAAGAGGAAATCACTGCACCTGAGGAAGAAGAGAACCAGACTGCTGAAAATGGCACTGTAACAGAAGCTGCCCCGGAAAAAGAAGCTTCAAACGCTGAAAATCCAGATAAAGCTTCTGACAATACAGCAAACTCAGCGAATGTTCCGTCAACTCCTGCAGCAGAGTCCTCCAATCTGCAGGAAACGGCCGCTGCACCAAATCCGCACAAAACGCCGGAAGAAATGACAGTAGGAGAACTTCAGGCTGCTATCCTTGCAAAAATGGCAGGAAACGGACCCGTAGATGACCAGATGAAAAAGACCGTATACGACAACATCTGGCATGATTCTCTTGTAAACTGGCTGAAGAGCTTCCGATAGGAAAAGAATAATAAAGTAAGATTCCATAAAAAACAAGGCAATCCGATCATATCTTATGCGGTAAGCCTTGTTTTTTTGTGAAAACAGACATTTATTTTACATAATATATATTATGTATAGTTATGATCCTGTTTTTCTGTAATTTAGGAGAACAAAAAAACAGCAGAGATTTCCAACTTAAATAGGTCAGAAATCCCCACTGCTTTTATCATTCTGTTTATTATCTCTCATCAAAAGGTACAAAATCTGCATGATGCCCCACATACTTATAGGCAGGACGGATGATCTTATTGGCACTGATCAGCTCTTCCAGACGATGTGCACTCCAGCCAGGCATACGTGCGATGGCAAAGATCGGAGTAAAAAGTTCTTCCGGGATACCAAGCATTGAGTAAACGAAGCCACTGTAGAAGTCAACATTTGCGCAAACATTTTTGAACAGCTTTCTGTGTTCCATGACCAGTTTTCCGGCAATACCCTCAACCTTATCATAGAGCTTAAATTCATCTATCATTCCTTTTTCCTCTGCAAGAGCCTGTGCAAAACGTTTCAGGATCACTTCTCGCGGATCGGAGAGTGTATAAACTGCATGTCCCATACCATAGATCAGACCTGCATGATCAAATGCTTCTTTATTCAGTATTTTCTGCAGATATGCTGTGATCTCCTCATCACTTTCCCAGTCCTTTACATTGGCCTTCAGATCTGTAAACATGTTCTGGACCTTCAGGTTGGCACCACCATGACGCGGTCCCTTCAGTGAACCGATGGATGCAGAGGTAGAAGAGTAGCTGTCTGTTCCGGAAGATGTTACTACATGTGTGGTAAAAGTAGAGTTATTACCACCGCCGTGCTCTGCATGAAGTACAAGTGCGATATCAAGGACCTTGGCCTCAAGCTCTGTATAATTGCCGTCCGGACGAAGCATCAGAAGGATATTCTCGGCAAGTGAAAGCCCCTTCTGCGGATTGCGGATAAAAAGTGTCTCGTCTTTACGGAAATGACGGTATGCGTGATAGGAGTAAACCGCGATTTCAGGAAGCTTAGCGATCAGTTCCAGAGACTGGCGGAGTACATTCTCCACAGAAATATCTTCCGGGTTATCATCATATGTATAGAGAGCAAGTACGCAGCGCTCCATAGCATTCATAATATTGGCATTGGTTCCCTTCATGACAACGTCACGGACAAAACGTCCTCCCAGATCCTCCATGTCAGAAAGAAGCTCAAGAAATCTGGAAAGCTCTTCCTTGCTGGGAAGCTTACCGAAAATCAGAAGATAGATCGTCTCCTCAAAACCAAAACGTCTGTCCTTCAGTCCGTTTACGATATCCTGCACATCGATTCCCCGGTAATACAATGCACCGTCTGCAGGAATACGTCTGCCATTGACCAGCTTATAGCCGGTAACATCGGAAATCTCAGTAAGACCTGTGAGAACACCTTTACCTGCGGAATCACGAAGTCCTCTTTTTACATCGTATTCCACATAAAGGTTGGGATCGATGTGATGATTCTCTACCAGTTCCTTTTCAAAGAATTTCATTCTGCCTTTCAGCTGTTCGGAGTCCTCCAGACTCATCATTTCATGCTTTTTTTCCATAATTTTTTCCTCGTTTCCCCATTGTATATTAAAAAACACTGATACAGTTAAGATTGGTTACATCTTTGTAATCAGTGTTCGGGTATGGCATACATTTGTGTTTACCTGGTTAATAATTCTACAGTAAAAGTTTCGAAAATGCAAGAGGGTATTTCTTTTTTTCGTGTATAAATATTCATAATATGACCTAATTCATCTATTATTACATTTATTCATCAAAATCCGTCTGGTTTCCACAACGAATCTATGTTATGATTATTCCGTAATTTTTCTTATAATAGTAGTTTGTTTCACATCGGACTGCTGCCGCCTATCTCTTTCACTTGCTGTCGGAATCGGATTCACCACAGCAAGTGAGAGCGGGATCTGGGATATTTTCCCGTCGATCATACAGTCCGTTTTTGCGCAAAATGTAGTTGCTGTTGTATTTATCATATCCATTGTTTTAAGCTGTATCCTGCCTGAAAACATGGACATTGAAAAGATCAAGGAATAGGGATGTAAAAATGTTTAAAATTCTCATTGCGGAAGATGACCTGGAACTCCGCCAACTTTTCCGGCATGTCCTCTTAAAAAACGGTTATACAGTAAAAGGGGTCTCTGACGGACAGGAAGCGCTGGATGTCCTGGAAAAAGATTATTACGATCTGATCATTTCGGACATAATGATGCCCAACATGGATGGCTATGAACTGGTCCGCTCACTCAGAGATGCCGGAGATTCCATTCCTGTACTTATGGTCACTGCCAAAGATGCTTTTGATGATATGCGTATGGGATTTCTGTCCGGTACCGATGATTATATGGTGAAACCGGTCAATATCAATGAACTGGTTTTGCGGGTAGGTGCACTTCTCCGCAGAGCACAGATGATCAATGAGCGGAAACAGCGAATCGGAGATACCATTTTGGAGTGCGATTCCCTGACGGTCTCCACCTCCTCGGAAAGTATGGTACTTCCTCAGAAAGAATTCATGCTCTTATATAAGATGGTTTCTTTTCCGGGAAAAATCTTTACCCGGCAACAGCTTATGGATGATATCTGGGGATATGATTCCGCAAGCGATGCCCACACAGTAGATGTCCACATCGGAAGGCTTCGGGAACGCTTCCGCGATAATCCGGATTTTAAGATCGTGACGATCCGTGGAGTTGGATATAAGGTGGTAAAGGCATGAAAAAGAAACCCTTCATAAATTTAAGCATTCGTTTACGTTTTATCTTTATGATCATGTTGGAGCTTGTCTGTGTATCTCTGATATCCTGGCTTGTTATGGATGTACTGCATATTTCAGCTGTTCCGAACATCGTATGGATCATCCTGGCCAGCGTGACCGCAGGGGGTGTCCTTAACAACTTTCTCAGTATCCGGTATTTCGGTCCTGTACTAAAGCTGAAAAAAGCCATGCAACAGGTTGCTGAAGGCGATTTTTCCGTCCGACTGGAAACGGAAAAGCAAATGAAGGAAATCCGGGATATTTATTCTAATTTCAATCTGATGGTCCAGGAACTGGAAGCAACGGAGATTCTACAGACAGACTTTGTTTCCAATGTTTCCCACGAATTCAAAACTCCCATCAGTGCTATTGAGGGTTATGCAACTCTGCTGCAGGATGATGACATGCCTATATCAGAAGAGCAGGAGCAGTACATCAGCAAAATCCTCTTTAACACCAGAAGGCTTTCCCACCTGGCAGGAAATATCCTGCTGCTGTCCAAAATCGAACACCAGTCGATCCAGACCCGTCAGAACTGGTACCGTCTGGATGAGCAGATCCGACAATCCATTGTTATGATGGAACCGAAATGGTCAGAAAAAGAAATTGAATTTGATGTGGACATGATGGATGTGGAGTATCTTGGAAACGAAAATCTCATCTGTCATGTATGGGACAATCTGCTTTCCAATGCTATCAAATTCAGTCCCTGTGGTGGTACGATCTATATCCGGATGATGCCGGAAGGAGAAAAGATCCGTTTTTCCATAGAAAACGAAGGCCCCCAGATCAGTGAATACTCCATGAAACATATCTTTGACAAATTTTACCAGGGCGACAGTTCCCATAAACAGGAGGGAAACGGTCTTGGACTTGCCCTTGTAAAACAGATCCTGAACCTGTGTAAGGGAACCGTTTCCGTGGAAAATATTCCCGGAAGCGGCTGTCGTTTTACTGTTATACTGTAAAACAAATATTTTACACATATCCATAAAACCCAAAAACAGCGGACACCTTATTTTTCATGAGGTTCTTCCGTTGTTTTTTTATTTTATATAAACTTTTTCATAAACTTCAACAATTGTTGAGAAACAGTTGATGTTAAGTTGCAGATCATCTTTTAAAGTATAGGATAGTTATTTATGAAAAAATACAGGAGATATGGACTATGTTATTAAAAAAAGCACCTGCCTACCGGAAAGCAGAAAAGGAAGATTTTTCAATAATCCGGGAATTTATCCGAAGAAATTATAAAGACCGCTGGGAGTTTGAGGAAACACATACCGAAAAACGTCTGACCAGACTTTTCTTTTACACCTATATGATATACAGAGATAGCGTTACCGTGGCAACCTACCGGGATCAGGTAGTTGGGGTGCTCATTACCGGTAAAGAATCTCATGGCCATTTTGCCCCGGTTTTCCGTTTGAAAAAAGGCTATCATTTCCTGCGCCTGAAGTTTACTAAGGAAGGCCGGAAGAATCTGGAGCATTTTAACAAACTTCAGGATATGAAAAAACAATTGACTGTTTCCCCGGAGAAACCGACTCCCGGAAATATCCTCTTTCTTTATGTAAGCAAAGATTACCGCAGAAACGGAATCGGTACCGGGCTTCTCAAACAGATTTCAACAGAGAAGGATACGGATTATTCCATATATATGGACCAGCTGGATCAAAGAACCTTTATGGAAAGTCATGGTTTCGTAAAGAAAAACGAGGTTTCCCAGATGCGGGAGCTGAACAAAAAACGCTTCCGGGAAAGTGTAGCTCTTTATAAAAAAGAGCCGCATTGCGAAACACATTCATAAATTACGCAGGAGATAAATGGAAAATGAAAAAAATTGGAATCATGGCTGACAGCCACAGTGGCATTTTAAAACAAGAAGCAGAGGAACTGGATATTCATGTCCTTCCCATGCCTTTTTATCTGAATGGAGAACTGTTTCATGAAGACCTGGATTTTTCCAGAACAGGATTTTATGAGAAGCTGCGTGAAGGAGCAGATGTTTCAACTTCACAGCCTTCCCCACAGGAAGTTATGGAAATGTGGGACGAAATGCTTTTATCTTATGATCAGATCCTCTACATTCCGTTGAGCAGTAGTTTAAGCGGTTCCTGCATGACTGCTGCCGCCTTGTCTCAGGAACCCAAATACGAAAACAAAGTGTTTGTGGTAGATAACGGGCGTGTTTCCACACCCCTTCACCGTTCCATTCTGGATGCGATAGACCTGGTGGAAGATGGATATACAGCACCGCAGATCAAGGATATTCTGGAAGCATCCCGCGAAAAAACCGTGATCTATGTCGGATTAAGCACACTGGAATATCTGAAAAAGGGAGGCCGTATCAATACCACCACAGCACTGGCCGCAAATCTTCTCAATATCAAACCGGTTATGAAATTTGGAACCGGTAAACTGGATGTTTTCCAGAAATGCAGAGGCATGAAAAAATCAAGAAAAGCCATGATCGATGCTATGCACAGAGAATTGGAAACAACTTTCAAAAAAGAATATGATGCCGGAAAAGTATATCTTATGGCTGCCTCCAGCAGCACTGCGGAAGTTACCGCGGACTGGATCTCACAGATCCGGGAAAGCTTTCCGGGAATGGATGTGATGTGTGATGATCTTTCCCTTGGACTTTCCTGCCATATTGGCCCAGACGGACTGGGAATCGGATGTTCCTGCATGCCTTTATAAAAAACGTCTCAATATTTTCTGCAAATAATCCAGGGTTGTGGTATGATATTGTTATCAATACATAACAGGCAGATTTTATCTGTTATTATAGCACTTCCAACCATTCATGTTCTGCACAGCTGAACTTGATGCAGTAATTTCTGGGAGTGCTATGATCAGAAGGGAGAAATTATCATGGCAAAAACAATTAAAGAATTAACACAGGATCTTCTTCAGGCACCATCTGCATGCAAAGAAGTAAAAGAAGCGGCACAGAATTATCTGGATGCGGCAGGAACTGAGAAAGAAGCAGATGCGGCAACTGCTTACGTAAAAGAGCTGGAAGCAGATATCATGCCCATCGACGGACTGATCTCTTTTGCAGGTTCTGACATGGGTGCACAGGTATTTGGCGCAGATGACGCAAAAAAGATCCTGGCTCATGCTGAGGAGATCAAAGCTTCCGGTGCAAAATACTGTGACTGCCCAGCATGTGCAGCCTGCGAAGCACTTCTGAACAAAAAAGCAGAAATTCTGAAGTAATCACATGGCCCAGTTTGAAATTGAGATCAAGCTTCCATTAAAGAATCTTAAGGAAACCCTGAAATTTCTGACAGATCAGGGATTTCAGGAGACAGCACAGATCCAGGAAGAAGATACCTATTTTAACAGTGTCTATCATGATGTAAAAAAACGTGATGAAGCACTGCGTATCCGAACAAGCACAGACTGCAGATCCGGTATTTCTAAGACTCAGATTAATTTTAAGGGGCCCAAACTGGATAAAATCTCCATGTCCCGAATGGAACTGGAAACAGAAGTATCCGATGCAGAAGTGCTTAAAAATATTCTCATCCATTTGGATTTTTCTCCGGTAGCGTCTGTCATGAAAACGCGAAAGTATATGAAATGTGGCAGATTTACCGCCTGTCTGGATCAGGTAGAGGGACTTGGAGACTTTCTGGAGCTTGAGGTGATCGCAGAGCAGGAAAGTGAGCGGAAAGAAATTTTATCCAAAATGGAAGATCTGCTTGCCATATTGGGATATCACATGTCGGACACTGTACAGACTTCTTATCTCAGTATGCTTCCGAAAAAATTAAATAAAAATCTTTTTTAAACCAGCAGGAATATTTTCGTGTGAGTATCTAAGGTACAGAATACGGAAATGTTCCTGTTTTTTCTTTTCTTACAATTCTTCGGCGTTCCAAGTTTATCTATCATACTATAAATCCCACATCACAAAGCAACACCAAACCACATTCAATGTACATGTCATTACTATTGACCACTCGTGATTTTTGTTGCTTTATGTTTATTTTTATGTGGTTTATTGAATGTTTACAAGATTTTTTGCATTTTACATGTGGATTTATTGATATTTTTTCAAAAAAGCCCTTTACAAATCCACACAATCGGGCATATAATAAAGTCACAAACAACAAGAAAGCATATTGAAGCAATCGCAAACCCAACAATAAACCACATTTAAACACGGAGGAAATATATTATGAAAATTCTTGAATCTAAATTCGTACAGGGCTTTATCAAAATGGCAGATGATGGATATCAGCAGGGGTGGCATGAAAGAAACGGCGGAAACTTAAGCTATCGTCTGAAAGCAGAAGAAGTGGAAATGATCCGCCCACGACTGAACGCCCCCGGAGAATGGACCCCCATCGGTGTTGAGGTTCCGGGACTTGCCGGAGAGTTTTTCCTGGTAACAGGAAGCGGTAAATATTTCCGTAATATCATCGTTGACCCGGAAGTATGTCTTGCGATCATTGAGCTTGACGAAACAGGAACCAACTACCGTATCCGCTGGGGTCTTGTGGAAGGCGGTCGTCCGACCAGTGAGCTTCCAACTCATCTGATGAACCATGAAGTAAAGAAAAAACTTACCAACGGTAAACATCGTGTTATTTACCATGCACATACCACCAATACCATTGCACTTACCTTCGTTCTTCCCCTGGATGACAAGGTATTTACCCGTGAACTCTGGGAATCCGCAACTGAGTGTCCGGTAGTATTCCCGGATGGTGTAGGTGTCATCGGATGGATGGTTCCAGGTGGAAGAGAAATCGCGATCAAAACCGCTGAACTGATGAAAAAATATGATGTTGTTATCTGGGCGCATCATGGTATGTTCTGCTCAGGCGAGGATTTTGACCTGACCTTCGGACTTCTTCATACCGTTGAAAAATCCGCAGAGATCCTGGTTAAGATCTTATCCATGGCTCCACAAAAGCTGCAGACTATCACACCGAATAACTTCCGCGCCCTTGCAAAGGATTTCAAAGTAACTCTGCCGGAAGAATTCCTTTACGAGAAAAAATAAATTCTTCGGCTACACAGTTTTATATTATATAACTGTACTCCTATCTGAAACTTTATCAGAAACAACCAAATATTTGCTGATTTTTGCTGATAAATCTGGTATGATAAAAACATATCTGGTTTATCAGCCAATTAATTTCAGAAAGGATATGGATAAGGTATGGAAGAATTATATAAAGCGATCGAAGAGAAGATCAAGGCAAGCGGATACCCGCGAAAGATTTCCGGAGAGGAAGTTTACGACGACATCTGCGATCAGATTGATGGGAAAGAGAATGGAAGCTATGTGCTGCTTTCCAAATTTGATGATGATGTGATCTTTGAATATCATATCTCAATTATGGACAGTGAATTTAATCTGGGTGTTCTTACCATGCGTACTCCGGAGGGTGTATTCGAGACAGATTTTGATAAATAAGTTAAGTACGGATTTTGATTTTGGGTCATGGATATAATACAGATGTCCATAATCACTGCTTAAGGTTTTTTGAACCCTACAGGGAATTTGAGATTTTCTTGATCTGATTAAATATATAGAGGCAGTTGATTTACATAATTTATATTATGTGAACTAACTGTCTCTATATTTATATGCAATGCATGTCAAACGAATCAGTTGCTCCGCAGTCCCATTATTCATCAGTCCTCGCGAAGACGTACCGCCTTGGCCGCCTGACGCCGTCTGGCATCATCCAGAGCCGCATAATGCTTCTTAGTAGTATTGACATCCTTATGACCCAAAACATCCGCTACAAGGTAAATATCACCGGTTTCCTGGTACAGGGCAGTACCATAGGTGCTGCGAAGCTTATGCGGGGTGATCTTTTTTGTAGTTGTGATCTCCCTGGCATATTTTTTAACCAGATTCTCGATAGCCTGAACACCGATCCGGCGACGTTGGGTAGAATAGAAGAGAGCGTGCTCATGGCCTGCCAGAGGCGTAATATTCTCCCTGACTTCCAGATATTTCTTCAACGCTTTTTCTACTTCAGGACCAAAGTATACAACCATTTCATTTCCGCCTTTTCGGGTAACTTTGATTCCATTGTTTTTGAAGTCTACATCCTCAACATCCAGTCCGACACATTCCGATACTCGGATCCCGGTACCAAGAAGGAGAGTAACAATAGCAAGATCTCTGTCCTTCGTTTTTTCATGGTACATCCGTTTCTGCCCGGTCAGCGTATCTCCGCAATGCTCAATATAATCCAGCAGCATGGCAACCTCATCTGTATCCAGACGGATAATATTTTTATCATGGATCTTGGGCACATCGATCAGAACAGACGGGTTGGTGGTGATCATTTCATGTTTATAATAGTAAGCATAAAAACTTCTTAAAGCAGAAATTTTACGTTTGACGCCACGTTCACCATTTGTTTCCGTTTTGGAAGAGTCCGCGGATTTATAAACTTTGAGAAATTCTTCATATTCCTCAAGATCAACAGCTTTAATCTGATCCAGAACATCAACTGTGAAATCCGACATGGTTTTGTCTTTGAACATTGGATTTTGCTCCAGTAAAAACTGGAAAAATATACGAATGTCATATGCATAGGAAATTCTGGTCTTAGTTGTAGTCGTTGCATCAATAGCCCGGAAATAATCCCTGCAAAATGGCGGAAGCGTTTTTAAAACCTCACGGAGTTTTAAAGTATTGTCAATGTCATTTTGTTCGTGGTAAGTAATTTTGTTATCCATAAAAACTCCTTAATATATAAATTTTACATAATTTGCAGGAAATACCTGAAACACCTGTTAAAAGAAGTGGTTTTACACTCATCTATATCTATACGACAAACCCGAGTTTTTCAAATAGATGGGTGGTGCAAACGGCTACTTCCGTAGATTTTCATCAAAAATAACGGTAAACGGTCCGTCATTTTCCAAAGATACTTTCATATCTGCACCAAAAATTCCGTGTTCCACAACCGGAACCTGTTTACTGGCTTCCGAAATAATATATTCATATAATTTATTTGCTTCATCCGGTGCACCGGCTTCTATAAAGCTTGGACGGTTTCCCTTACGGCAGTTTGCATATAAGGTAAACTGTGAAACCAAAAGCAATTCCCCGTTTACATCCGCTAGGGACAAATTGGTCTTTCCATTTTCATCCTCAAAAATACGAAGTCCCAGAAGCTTTTTCAGATACCAGTCTGCATCCTCTTTGGTGTCCTCACGGCCAACGCCGATCAGAACAAGAAACCCTTTTCCAATTTTTCCGACAATTTCTCCGTCTACTTTGACTTCTGCATGATTTACACGCTGAATTACAAATTTCATAACCTGTTCTTCCTCCGTCTCCGTCTGTTTTTCTGCTTCAATCGAAAGCCTATATATTTCGCCTGAATAAATTTAACTAAAAATGTAAACATTCGTTTAATTTCATCCCAAGCCCCGGACCAGATTCTGTTTTTTTCCGCTTTTACTGTAACTTCCTGTGCTTTTGATACGGATTTTTTCACCGGCATTGGCAGGACCTTTCCGGAAACGGGGTCTACACAATCAATATCTCTATAAAACTCAGCATCTGCAGACATATCTTTTTCATCAAGACTACGTCCGATCAGCTTCCATACAGCAGCATTCAGCACAGCAAATACCGGAACTCCAACGATCATTCCCGGAACTCCAAATAAACCACCACCGACCATGATTGCAACAATAACCATAAAGCTGGACAGTCCGGTCGACTCACCCAGGATCTTTGGTCCAAGGATATTTCCGTCAAACTGCTGAAGGATCAGAATAAAGATCAGGAAATACAAGCTCTGAATGGGATCTACCAGCAAAATAAGAAGAAAACACGGAACTGCTCCCAAATATGGCCCGAAAAACGGAATAACATTTGTAACACCGACGATCACACTGACCAGAATCGCATATGGGGTTCCGATGATCGATGTTCCAACATAACACAATACACCGATAATTGCGGAATCCAGGATCTTTCCGCTGATAAATCCACCAAAGGTTTTATGCGTAAAACGCATGGAATGAACAAGAAAGGTTGCCCATTTGGTTGGAAGAACTGCATAAACAGCCATTTTTGCCTTGGCAACAAATCCCTCTTTATCCGCCAGTATATAAAGAGATACGATCGCTCCAATAAGGAAATTCTTCAGAAAAACAAGAAGATCCAGAAAGCTCGCGGATATATTTTTCATCATAAATTGCATCTGGGGAAGGATCGTATTTGTCAGATACTCCTGTAATCTGCTGGAATACTGGTTGATCTGGCTGATCATATCCGGATTCAGTTTCCATCCCTTTTCCACGACGGAGTTTAACCAGTTTTCCACTACACTTACGTAATGAGGAAAACTGTAAATAATATTCATGATGCTTCGAATCAATTGAGGAAGGATCATCATGACAAGGGCATAAATGACCAGAAACATAAGAAATACAGAAAGGATCACACAGATCCAGCGTACTACTTTCCTCCCCTTTTTCTGAAGTGTTTTATTCCTTTTTTCAAAAATCGGAAAAATGATCTTCCGCTCCAGAAAATTAACAATGGGAGTTAGCAGATATGCTATGGCAGCTCCGTAAATGATCGGCGCCATAATACCGAAAAATGTTTTAATTCCGGTGATCAGAGATTTCATATGGAAAATCCCGTAATAAAATAAAATACTGGCAGCAATAACCAGAAATGCAGTCACACCTAACTGCACATAGCGATGGTTCCAACGAATTTTCATAGTAATTTCCTCCACCAGGTGATTATAACATAGCATCTCTGGTTTGTGTCTAAAAAAAACATAAACATTATTTTCCAATAACCTGCAAAGATAAATTCCGACTTCAGGGTATCGCGCTGATACAGAAAACACCCCGCCATAAAATGGCAGGGTGCCTAAAAATCTGATGTTTATTTTTTCAGGCTGTCATAAATGTGAATGGCTTCGATAATTGCCTTCGCAGTTCCATCAATGCCAAGCTTGCTGCTATCCAGACAAAGATTATAGCTGTCCGCAGATCCCCATTTCTTGTTGGTATAATAATTATAGTAGCTGGAACGGCTTTTGTCTGTTTTGTTGATCATGTCCTTGGCCTCTTTGGCATTTTTATTGTATTTCTGAGCAATACGGTTGATACGCCAGTCAAGGTTTGCATGAACAAATACACTGAAACAATCCGGATTATCTGCAAGTGCATAATCCGCACATCTGCCGACCATTACACAGGGACCTTCTGAAGCCAGCTTCTTGATTGCCTCAAACTGTGCAAGAAAAATCTTATGGTTCATAGGCATGTCTGTAAATCCGGCTGAGGAATACCCAAATGAATAAGTATCCATTACAAGAGAATAAAGAAAACTGTTTGTTGGCTTCTCATCATGATGCTCAAACAGCTCCTTGCAGATCCCACTGTCATTGGCTGCGTGCTCCAGCAGCTCTTTATCATAGCATTTGATTCCAAAATATTTAGCAACTTCCTGGCCGATCTGTCTTCCGGCGCTGCCATATTTACGACCGATAGTAATAATAGAACTTGTTGTATTGTTACTCATAACAGCCACATCCTTTCTGCTCAGATTCAGCGAATTTGCAAATATTAACTCCGCTTCCTCTTTAATATAGTTATTATACACTATATTCCACAAGTTTTCCAGCTATTTTCGCAATTTTGTCAGCAATTTAACAAAATATTCCGGAAGTGGGGCTGTAAATTCCATATATTCCCCGGTACGTGGATGAACAAATCCAAGGATCATTGCATGAAGTGCCTGTCCCTCCAGATGATAGGGATTTCTGGATGAACCATACACCGTGTCCCCAAGAAGCGGATGTCCGATACTGGCCATGTGCACACGAATCTGGTGGGTACGTCCTGTTTCAAGACGACATTCCACATACGTGGCCTCGCCAAAACGTTCCAGCACTTTGTAATGTGTTATTGCATCTTTACCATTTTTATGATTGATGGCCATTTTTTTACGATCTGTCGGATGCCGTCCAATAGGTCCCTCTATGGTTCCCTCATCCTCTTTCAGATTTCCCTGCACAACTGCCCGGTAGCGTCTGCGGATACTGTGACATTTCAGCTGTTCTGCCAGATCCCGGTGAGCAATATCATTTTTGCATACCAATAGTGCCCCGGTGGTATCCTTATCAATTCTGTGGACAATTCCAGGCCGCATCACTCCGTTAATACCGGAAAGGCTGTCACCACAATGTGCCATAACTGCATTGACCAGTGTTCCCTGATAATGCCCAGCTGCAGGATGTACAACCATCCCTTTGGGCTTATTAACGATCAGTACATCTTCATCCTCGTAAAGAATATCCAACGGAATATCCTCCGGAACGATATCCGGCTCACTGGAATCCGGGATCTCCAGATGGATCCTGTCATTTTCACGAACCTTATAATTAGATTTGGCAGCCTTCTCTCCCACGGTAATCTGTCCTTCTTTCAGAAGTTTCTGAAGGAAAGACCTGGAAAGACCGCTGTCTTTCTCAGCAAGATAGCGGTCGATTCGTATACCTGATTCTTCTTTTTCTACTATATAATCATATATTTCCATTTATATCTCCTACAAAAACAGACAAATGCATGATATATCTCTCTGCCCGGATCACTGTTTGATATTCAGAAACGCAAAATCATCATCTCTGTATTTCGTGCATACAAACAGGATCAGAAAAATTCCACTTACAACCACATAAACATCCGCAAGATTAAATACCGGAAAATCGATCAGGGAGAAATAGATAAAATCGATCACATATCCTCTGAAAAAACGATCAATAAAATTTCCCAGTGCACCAGCTGCAAGTACTGTAGCAATGGTGAGCAACGGCAGATAAAACCGCTCTTTCGGAATACGGATCCATGCATAGAGGATCACTCCCAGAAACAGTACACTCACAATGGCAAAAAAGAGTACACTTCCCTGAAACATTCCAAACGCAATTCCCCTGTTTTCCGGATAGAGATAATGAAGTTCAAGTACGCCAGGAATCAGCGAAACCGATGGTTGTCCTTTCAGATACAGATATGACAGCCATTTTGCTCCCTGATCCGCAGCCACGAGTAAGATCAGCAAAAAAATGTCCCCCGACATACACTTACTAAAAGACATTTTCTGATGATGGTTAACACGACTGATCATAGAGTTATCTCCTGAATACAGGAAAGCATTTCTTCATCGGTAACTGTTTTGTCGATAAAGCTTTTTCCGATACCATCCATCAGGATAAACCTGATATGTCCCTGTTCCATTTTTTTGTCTTTCTTTGTTGCGGAAAGAACTTCTTCCGGGATAAGACCATCTACATGCACCGGAAGATCGTAATCCGAACATCCCTGGCAGATTTCCTGATATTCTTCTTTGGTCAGAAGTCCTCGTTTCATGGAAAGATATGCCGCTGCCACCAGTCCGACTCCCACACACTGTCCGTGGAGCAGGGTGAAATTCTTAAGTTTTTCTACTGCATGCCCCACAGTATGTCCCAGGTTAAGAAGCGCACGCTCTCCCTGTTCCTTAGGATCACGTTCCACAACGCCTGCTTTGATCTCACAGCATCTGCGTACCATTCTGGCAATCTGTTCCATATCCAGCTTTTTGATCCCTTTCTGCTCACAGCATACATAGCGAAAAAAATCTCCATCACAGATCAATCCTGTTTTTAAGATCTCACCCATTCCGCAGGCAAACTGTTCTGCCGGAAGCGAAGAAAGAGTGCTTAGATTCATATATACAAGACGTGGCTGGTGAAAAGCTCCTACCATGTTTTTGTACTGCTGAAAATCTACGCCGGTTTTTCCGCCAACGCTGCTGTCTACCTGTGCAAGCAGTGTTGTCGGTACCTGAATGAAGTCAATCCCCCTGAGATAAGTTGCCGCGCCAAATCCGGTAAGGTCGCCTACCACACCACCGCCTAATGCAACAAGCAGACTTTTTCGGTCAAGACCATTTTGGATCAGGGCCTGATACAATGCCGAAACGGTATTAAGGTTTTTGTTTTTTTCTCCTGCCTCAAAGGTGAACACAGAAATATCGGAACTTACCTCACTTAAAACCTGTTTTACAGATTCTTCATACAGTGGTCCCACATTAGAATCTGTTACAATGCAGATTTTTCTGTCAACAAGTCCTTCTTCCTTCATAACCTGCGCCAGATTAGAAAAATCTTCTTCAAAACAGATGGGATAATGAAAATCACCTTCTCGTTTTACAAGTAATTTTGATGCTGTCATTGCGTTTTCCTCCTAGCTGTTCAGATATAAAGCAGAATCCGTACCCCAAGACGTCCTTTTTTTGTCTGACGGGATACTCCATCATAAATAAAACGTCCCTTTTTCCGAACGGATATGATGTCTCCCTCTTTGGGCTCATAACCATTGGATGTGATCAGTTTTCCATTTACAAAAACAAGCCCCTCTTCAATACAATGCACAATACTGCTTCTGGAAGTCCCAAAAGCCAGTGCGATCAGAGAATCCAGGCGTACGGACGCACAGGTTCCACTAACTGGTTTCAGTTCCGGCCTCGGAAGATCACCCGGATCTTCTATCTTCGACGCCACAACTGTGGTATGTCTTACACGACACAGATTCTCCAGAAAAAAATCTGTCATCTGACGCAGACAGAAAAAGCTCGCAGTATGATCTTCTATAAGAATATCCCCAACAACACTCCTGTCAACCCCAAGATTCAGGATCGCTCCCAAATAATCCCGATGTGTCAGATCTTCTGAAAATTTCACTGCTTTTGGCTCAAGCCGGATACAATCAATGGGATAATCCCATGTAAAAGCAAGAGCATCAGGGTGAAAGGCTACCATCTGACGCTCTGCATTCTCATATCCGCCAAAACCTTCCGCTGTAACACCCAGCTTATGAAAATTCTGACTGTTTAAAATATTCCGTTCATTTAAATTAAGAAAATCCGTAAATGTGGTAATATCTCTCTGATAGGCCAGATTTGCCAGTTCACGGATTCTCTTAACAAAAAGTTCTTCTTTATCCATGAGGTTAATAACCCACTCTAACAGACGGCACAGAACCGCCAAGGATATTCTGAAGATCACCTGTAATATCTACATTATATGGTCCAAGTACAAAAATATAGCTGGATACCTGCTGAAGGCTTCCTCCAAGTGAATAACATGCACCGGAAGTAAAATCGATGATCCTCTGTGCAAGCTCCACATCGATTCCTTCAAGATTCAGGATCACGGTAGAATTATCAACCAGTGTATCCGCAATTTCTCTTGCTTCCTCCATGGTTGTAGGCTTGATCACACAAACTTCCATATTTGCAGCCTGGGAAGAACGCTTGCTTGTACGCATTGGGGTAATCTTGGAAGAAGGTGCCGGTCTGGAAATACGTTCCTGCCTTGCCGGGGCCTTGGCTGCAGCTGTCTTTGCAGATGACTTGGCAACAGGTGCCTTAACCGTTTCATCTTCCGGCTCATCATCCAGAAAATCCTCTTCCTCGTCATTTTTTTTCTTGGAAAATTTCTCAAAAAATTTCTTCTTTGGTTTCTCTTCCATATCATCATCTTCATCGAGGAAATCGTCATCATAATCGTCCTCATCCTCAAGAAGGCTATCATCTAACAATTCGTCATCGTCATAATCGTCGTTCAGTTTGATGGCATCTAAAAACTTGTCTAAAACGCCCATTTTAAATCTCCAATCTTATTAGTCTTATAATGCGTAATTTCTTGCACCAAAAATACCAGTGCCTACACGCACCATCGTAGCGCCCTCCTGCACGGCAACCATGTAATCTCCGGTCATTCCCATACTCAGAACACTCATAGTAACATTATTAATGTTTTTAGCAGCAATGTCAACACTTAATTTCTTAAGTTCACGGAAAATTTCGCGATTTTCCTCTGCATTATCAACATAGGGAGCAATTGTCATGAGCCCCTTTATCCGAATGTGTGAAAAATCTGCGATCTGTTCTATAAGCGGTAAAACTTCTTCCGGTCTCAGACCAAATTTACTTTCTTCCTGCGCTACATTTACTTCTATAAGGATCGGAACAATAACCGCTTTTTTCGCTGCTTCTTTTTCAATCGTCTCGGCCAGGCGAAGCGAATCTACAGAATGGATCATTGCAACTTTATCCACAATATATTTTACTTTATTACGCTGAAGATGTCCGATCATATGCCATTTGACATCTGAAGGCATCTGATCATATTTATCCACGATCTCCTGCACTTTGTTCTCTCCAAAGACACGTGCTCCGGCATCATAAGCCTCCTTCAGCATCTCCACCGGTTTGGTTTTGCTTACTGCGATCAGTGTGACTTCATTCGGATCTCTGTTAATTTTATTGCAGGATTCATTAATATTTTTCTGCACCTGTGCCAAATTTTCCGCTACCATGATATAAATCCTCCTTTAATTAGTAAAGTATATCCTGTTCACTTACTTTATCTGCATTTTTCACAATACGGTCATATCGGACAAGCCCATTATAGGTTTCCTTTGATACAACCGCATATTCCTCATTTTCATCCAGGATCTCGATCCGGCGGAATACCGCATATCCCTGATTGACACAGAAAACTCCCTCCAGAACTTCTGTATCTCCGATGATAAACTTCTCTCCACTATCCGGCTCAACAAGAGCATCGCCTTCTTTAAATTTATTCTTGTCTACGTAATAAATATAGCTTGTTTCCTGTGTTTCTTTGTCTGTGATCTCATCACGGCCATAGATACCGGCACTGACAAAGGTTGTCGTACTGTCGCCTTTTTTATTTCTGCCGGAAAGCATAAATCCGGATTGCTGTGTTTCATCATCCGTCGTAAGATATTTGGAAGGTATTGCATAAAACTCCTTCGTTACGATAGAAGATAACGGGATCTTTAAACCTGTCACATTGTTCGTGACAAGTTCTATTTCCAGAAACCGGTCTGACGCATATCGGATCAGTCCCTTATTAAAATCAATCTTACCGTATTTAGCCCCATCGATCTCCATGATCGAAAAGTCTCCTGTCTGCGTCAGATCATCTTTCAGGAACTTGACGCGGATCGATGTACGCTCCTTCAGATTAGCAGCCTGCTTCTCACTTAAAGGGATCAAAAGACTCCAGCGTTCATCTGTAATGATCGTATAAATATCATCTCCGGCCTTTATCTGTCCATCTGTTTTCAGATCCGTTTCCTGATAGGAATTCTGATCAAAATCAGCAGCTGTGACATTATCAACTGTTTTGGTTTCGTAGCCATCTGTAGAATACAGGATGATCCCGTCTGTCTGCGCACGGCGGATATTCGGATCACTGGAAACTATAGTTGTAACTGTGGCTTCCTCTCCATCTTCAGACGTCGTGCTTGCAGAAGAAGCTCCCGAACTGTCTGAAGCATACTGAAGGATGCTTCCATTGAGCTGATATTTAAAACTATAGGCACTGTTGAATTTGCTGGGATCAAATCCTTTGGAAAAGCTTTGCATATTACTGCGTATATCCGCCAGTTCCTCTCTGCTCAGAGAGGTTACATTGTCTGCAGATCTTGAACTGTTCAGGCTGTAGACAGCACCGTTGGCATTGATCTTGGTACCTTCCCTTGCGTAATATGTAACGTAACCGCCAGCATCTGCCTGCACTACGTTCTCTGTCATGATCGCCAGCCCTATGTATGTCTCATTCATGGATAACGGACCGGAGGGAACCTGATAAGATTCCATATGAGAAGCTGTAAGATAAAGAATCACACTAAAGATCATATAGATAAAAATTGCTCCGAACATTACAGTTCCAATGTTCAGACCAAAAATTTTACGAAGCTTTGCTAAGAATCCCGGAGTTTTTCCGGAATGTACTTTATTATCCGGCAAATGAATGCCTCCTTTACATCGTTCATCTCTTAAAGTTCGTTTTATTGTAACATTTTATTTAAATGAATACAAGCTTTAAAACGTGCGAACATACTTTCCGAATATCCGTTTGCCATTTTTTCAAAAGTATGTTATACTATTCAAAATATAATTTCGTGATGCTGTCATATTATGGTCGACAGCAGATAAAATCAACCCAGGGAGGTAAGTACACATGACATATGGCAGAATCAGTAAAAAGCAGCAGGAAATACTGGATTATATGAAAAATGAGATCCTTAACAGAGGTTTTCCGCCCTCCGTCCGTGAAATCTGTGAAGCAGTAAACCTGAAATCCACATCTTCCGTTCACTCCCATCTGGAAGCTCTGGAAAAAAACGGATATATCCGCAGAGATGCCACCAAGCCCCGTGCGATCGAGATCATTGATGATAATTTCAATCTGGTCCGCCGCGAGGTTGTCAATGTTCCTCTTGTAGGCACTGTTGCTGCCGGACAGCCGATCCTGGCAGTGGAAAATATCGATGCTTACTTTCCGATCCCGGCTGAATATATGCCCAATGAACAAAGTTTCATGCTGACTGTCAAAGGCGACAGTATGATCAATGCAGGTATTTTTGATGGAGATCAGGTTCTTGTAAAGCAGCAGGCAACAGCAGAAAACGGCGACATGGTAGTTGCTCTGATCGATGATTCTGCAACAGTTAAGACTTTCTACAAAGAAAATGGTTATTATCGACTTCAGCCGGAGAACGACAATATGGAACCGATCATCATCACCGGTAATCTGCAGATCCTCGGCAAAGTATTTGGTGTATTTCGTTTCTTTTCATAAAAATATAAACAACAGATCCCACCCAATGTAATGTGATCTAAAAAGAGAGATATCTTTAAGGTAGCTGTACAGCCCCACAAAGATATCTCTCTTTTCTTTTTCAGCAGAAAACTTCTGCTTTTTGATTTCTTCTTATTTAGTTCACATAATATTTTTACAGTAAACTAATATAACAAATTTTACTCATTCTCACCAAGAAATTCTTCCGCATCAAGAATCTTGCCGTCTCTCCAAATCCTCTCAAGATCGTAGAAAAGTCTGTTTTCCTCATCAAAGATATGGATGATCATATCACCGTAATCCATGAGGACCCAGCTGGAGTTTCTGGTTCCCTCGATCTGTTTTGCTTCATATCCGGCACGGCCAAGCATTTCATCTGCATTGTCAACCATTGCCTGTACCTGATTCTGGTTGGAAGCACTTGCGATCACAAAATAATCTGCGATCACGGAAACCTCATGGATATCAATGATCTTGATATCCTTTGCTTTTTTATCATCCAGTGCCTTGCAGGCGATCCGGACCATCTCTTTTTCGATACTCATAGAATTTTAATCCTCCTGTCTGTTGGCTGCATCCTGCATTTTTCTGTCATGGAGTTCTTTATAATAAACATAAGCATCCCTGGTCGTACTGTCGATTTCCTTGGGATTTTCCTCCAGATATTCCAGTGTATCCTTTAAAATCTCATACATACACTCATCCAGATCTTCAAAAGCAATCTTTCGCACCTTCGCAAGATTCGGAGCTTTGTCACGCATTGGTTCAATATAGTCTGAAATATATACGATCTTCTCAAGAAGGCTCATTCCCGGTCTTCCTGTTGTATGATAAGTGATCGCTGTCAGGATCTCTTCGTCTTTAATATCATATTTACTGCTGGCCACATAAGCCCCCAGTTTGGCATGAAGAAGAAACGGATGATCCTTTTCAAAATCTGATACCGGAATATCATGCTGGCTGCACAGCTTCAGTTTCTTTTTATTAGGAATACACTTTGCACTGTCATGAAGAAGTCCTGCAGCCTGTGCATCCTCCAGATCATAATCATAAACCATGGCAAGCGCAGCACAAGTGTACATAACCCCCATTGTATGCTCAAATCTGGCCTCATCCAGATATTTGGAAAGTTTCTTTTTTATCTTGATAAAATCATATTTTCCCATCTGAATCATTTCCTTTATAGATATCGTTTTTCTCAATATAGGAAATCACAGGCTTGGGAACATAATAGCGGAGACTCTGCCCGCTTTCATGCCAGGAACGGAGCAGCTCACTGGAAACATCAATATTCATGGTATCCAGTCGAATAAAATTCCCGTTATACTTCTGTGACAGAAGTTGCATCTGCTGATCAAGTTCCTTCAATGGAGTATGATCTCTGGTTGCCACTACCAGTACTGCTTCCTGACAAATGCGTTCCGGTTCCATCCAGGTATCAAAATTAAAAAGCGAATCTGCACCGATGATAAAATAATACTCTGTGTCCGGATTCGCTTTATTCAGCTGTTCCAGAGTCCGGTAAGTATACGTATAGCCTTCCTCATGCATCTCGATCAGAGACAGCTCAAAGTGAGGATTATCCTCTATGGCAAGACGGACCATTTCCGCACGCTGTTCATCAGTCGCTCTGCCCTTACGGTTCCGTTTATGAGGTGGATTTCCGCAGGGCATGAACAAAACTTTATCAAGCTCAAGCTGTTCATAGGCCTTTTCTCCCAAGATCAAATGCCCCATATGAATGGGATCAAAAGTACCACCCATGATTCCTATTTTTTTTGTTGCTTTGCTCATTTATAACCTCCCGAGATTACGGAAGAATGATTTTTTTCTTGTCCTTTTTACCTTCTCTGTAGAGAACGATCTTTTTACCGATCACCTGTACTACCTGAGATCTTGTTCTCTCTGCAAGAACCTGTGCCATTTCACGTGGATCCTCCAGACAGTTCTGAAGAACGCTGATCTTGATCAGCTCTCTTGCTGCAAGAGCTTCCTCAACAGCAGCGGTATTTTCAGGAGTAAGACCACCCTTGCCAAGCTGAAGGATCGGATCCATTGTCATGGCAAGGCCTTTTAAATATGCTCTCTGCTTACTTGTCATTGTCATACCTCTTATTTATAATAATCAAAATCAAAGCCATACATACGAACCGTATCGCCTTCCTGGATACCGGCTTTTTCCAGTTCCTCCAGGATACCGCCCTCTTTCAGGAATTTCTGGAAGAAGGCAAATCCCTTCTCAGAATCCAGATTTGTATAGCCAAGCATTTTTTCAATCTTAGGACCTTCCACAAGGAATACTTCCGGATCTTCCTCGCTACGCTCCACAGTAAACGGAAGATTTTCATTTACAAGAACATCTTCCGGGAAGAATTCCTGTTCAAACACTACCGGTTTCATCGGGCTCTTATCCAGAAGCTCTTTCACATGGAAAAGGAGTTCTCTGACACCCTGCCCGGTAACGGCTGAAATTGGATAAACCGAAATACCCTGTGGCTCAAATTCTGCTTTCAGTTGATCAATAGGGCTTTCTTCGCCATCATCAAAAATACAGTCAATCTTGTTGGCTGCGATCACCTGCGGTCTTGCTGCAATTTCCGGATTGTAGGCCTCCAGTTCTTTATTGATCTTGTGGATATCCTCCACTGGATCACGACCTTCTACGGAAGCGGCATCTACAATGTGGATGATAACTCGTGTACGCTCAATATGACGGAGGAATTCATGTCCAAGTCCCACACCTTCTGATGCACCCTCGATCAGTCCCGGGATATCAGCGATAACAAAGCCGCCGTTATCAGTATCTACAACTCCAAGATTAGGGCTCAATGTTGTAAAATGATAGTTGGCGATCTTCGGCTGTGCATTTGTCACACGGGAAAGGAAAGTAGATTTACCAACATTCGGAAATCCTACCAGACCGACATCTGCGATCACTTTAAGCTCAAGGAGAACCTCAAGTTCCTGAGCCGGCTGTCCAGGCTGGGCATATTTCGGTACCTGCATGGTAGCTGTTGCATAGTGCTGATTGCCTTTTCCACCACGACCGCCTTTTAATACGACCTGTCTGCGATTCTCACCGGACATATCCGCGATGACCTTGCCGGATTCCGCATCCATGATCACCGTACCTTCCGGAACCTTCAGGACCACATCCTTACCGTCTGCACCATGGCAGCGTTTTTTACCGCCTTCCTGGCCATCCTCAGCTTTATATTTTCTTCTGTGTCTGTAGTCTCCGAGAGTATTCTGGCCCTCGTCGATCTCAAAAATCACATCACCGCCACGGCCACCATCGCCGCCATCCGGCCCGCCATTGGGTACATACAGCTCACGCCGGAAGCTTACATGTCCGTCGCCGCCTTTACCGGAGCGGATAATGATCCTTGCTCTATCTGCAAACATATTACACCTCTATTCCAAAAAAAGGCTCCAAACCGGATCGATTTGAAGCCTTTTACCTATTTCATTACTCTGCGTCTACAGGAACGATAGAAACCTGTTTCTTATCGCGACCTTTTCTTGTGAATCTTACGACTCCGTCTGTAAGTGCAAATAAAGTATAGTCTTTACCGCAGCCTACGTTTTCACCTGGGTGAATCTTGGTTCCGCGCTGTCTGTAAAGAATGTTTCCGGCTTTTACAAACTGTCCGTCTGCTCTTTTCGCACCTAATCTCTTAGACTCGGAATCACGACCGTTCTTTGTAGAACCAACTCCCTTTTTATGTGCGAATAACTGAAGGTTCATCTTCATCATTGTTGTTACACCTCCTTGACTTTTACTGTCAAATATCGATTGTTATAACTACCAGCAATTTCCGTCAGACCGAGAAGTAAGGAATCCATAAGGAGCATCCCCCGTTCAGAAAGATCATTTCTGAAATGAATGGAAACAAATCCATCCTCTTCCTGCACATCAAATTTATCATCTGTGAATTTCTCAAGAGAATTCACCGTGGTAATGATCAGTGCAGATACCGCAGCACAGACAATATCCTGTCCGGCTTCTGCATAACCGGCATGTCCCTTCGAAATAAATTCTTCGTAAGATCCGTTTTTCTTTCTGACTTTAATTGTAATCATGATGACACCAGATTAACCGTTAATCTTTTCGATCTTAACTTTGGTGTACTGCTGTCTGTGTCCGTTTTTCTTGTGATATCCAGTTTTGCGTTTGTATTTGTAAACGATGACCTTGCGACTCTTACCGTTTTCAACTACAGAAGCGGTAACACTGGCATCTTTTACATCCTCGCCAACCTTTAATCCGTCATTGCTGACTGCGATCACGTTGTCAAATGTTACGGTTTCACCAGCTTCTACACCGAGCTTTTCAACTTTAATTACGTCACCCTCGGCAACCTTGTACTGTTTACCACCTGTTGCAATAATTGCGTACATCTGTGGCACCTCCTAATTATTTACTCGCCAAATTCGGTGGCTTCTGTTCTGAAACTGAAGCTCTTTAACCTCTTTGTGCGGCATACTCAATTATCATAACAGTGACATACTGTTATGTCAATAGTTTTTTTGATATTTTTATTATTTTTTTGTAAGCTCCCGAATGTCCTCGATCACCGGACGTCTTACTTTCTTTCTGGTCATTTCCAGGATATGCAATGGTGTGATATCAATGGCCCTGCTCTTTATCGGATCTTTTCTGAGGAGCTTCTGTAAAACATGAAAGAGTTCCTCTCTGTGATCCGGATTTTCCATGTTGATAAAATCGATCAGGATAATACCTGAAAGATTACGCAGCCGCAACTGCCGGCCAATCTCCGCTGCCGCTTCCAGATTGATCTTACGGAAGGTTTCTTCCATTTTCTTCTTTCCGGTATATTTTCCACTGTTTACATCAATGGACACAAATGCCTCCGTCTGCTGGATCACCAGAAATCCACCGCTGTTCAGCCATACTTTTTCTTTCTGGATCGCATCCAGTGCAGTTTCCACACGATACAGCTTATAAAGCGGAAGAAGTTTGTCCTGATAAAAACGAAGCTTTTCTTTAAGCTCCGGGCTGATCTCTTCCAGATATCCCCGGATCATTTCCCCGATTTCCGGCACGTCGGTAATGATCTCATCCAGGTCACGGCCATAAGCATCCCTCACAGCAGCCACATAAAATGGTTCTGTCTCCAGTACAAGACTGAAACAGGTACGGTTCCGTCCCTGAACTACGGCTTTATGGTAGCGGCCCTTCAGCCACTCCAGTTCCTTCAAGATCTCTTCTTTGGAAGCGTCTGCGGCATTGGTCCGGACAATGATACCGAATTCCTTATCCGGACGCTCTGCTTCCTCTTTCAGCCATCCGCTGAGGCGATGGCGATCTTCCAGTGCCAGCTTGGAAGACAGACCAAACTTTTTATCTCCTGTAGTGAGAACAAGATATCTTCCCGTAAAATTCAGATTGGATGTCAGTGCCGGAAGTTTTCCCTTCATGGCATCCCTGCTCACCTGTACCAGGAGCTCATCTCCAGGCCGCAATGGTCCGTTTCCTTTTCTTCCTGCGGAAAAAACAGCTCTCTGTGCCTCTGCAAGAGAATAGTAGCATCTCTTTCCAGGCTCGATCTGCACAAAAGCCGCCTGGATATTGGATGCGATATTTTCGACCTGTCCGGTATATATATTTCCAAGAATGGATTTTTCCTGATCGGATTCCAGTCGGATCTCAACGATCCGTTCCTCCTCCGAAAGGGCCGCTACTGTACAGGGCACACCATGGATCTCCATTCTTGTTATGATCAGTTTACTCAATTTCCTCACCTAATGATTCCAGAGTCACAAAACGTGGGCTTGCATTTTCTCCTTTATCGGCATACATTTCCAGACGTTTCACTGTGAAGGCAAATTCCGGAAGTTCTTCTCCAATCCAGTGGAAAAAGGTGTTTGTTACCATCTCCGGCTTCGTATAATTAGAGCTTGCAGATGCCAGCATATAAAAGAACCCATTCTCTCTTACTTCCATTTTATAGATATTCGGACGAAGATCGATCTCCTTTTCGCTGCGCTTGGTCTGCTTGGTCACTTTGATCTCCGGCTGTGCCAGAAATTCTTTCACACGGCTTTTCCAGTCAATAGAAGGCTCTTTGCCCGGACGGAACTCCACAAGATAATCTGCTGCTGCCACCAGTGCCATCGCTTTACCCGCTTTTCCATCCTCTACCTTGCGGACGCTAACGATATGCATCCCCTCTGCCATCTGTTCCTCCAGACGGGCTGCGATCTCTGCAGTAGGCATATCTTCTGCCATTTCCAGGTCAAAATAATCTCCGAGACTCTCCATCCCCACTCCAAGTGGAACCGCAAAAGACATGATCATATGCGGGCTGTATCCACCGGAAAACGCTACCGGAAGCTCTGCACGACGAAGTGCTTTCTGGAAATAACGCATGGTATCCAGATGTCCCACAAACTTCATAGGACCCTCTTTGCTGAATTTAATTCTTACCTTCAAGGCAGACACCTCCTTTAAATTTCATAGCTCCACATGCGGAACATTTCTGACGGCAGTTTTCCGTCACAACACCCTCTTTTGCACGCTGCCATTCACGCTCCAGGAATCTGCGGCTGACACCGGTATCAATGAAATCCCATGGAAGGATCTCATCCAGGCTTCTTTCACGAAGTGTGTAGAATGTCATATCCACTCCGCATTCAGCCATAGCTTCCTTCCAGATATCATAATCAAAATTTTCTGTCCAGGCATCGTAAAGGGCACCTTTTTCATAAGCCTTCAGGATCACATCCGCGCATCGTCTGTCCCCGCGTGCGAGAAATCCTTCCAGAGCTGTTACATCCGGTTCATGCCAGTTATAACGGATACTCCTCTGATTCAGCTGGGCGCGGACTTCATTTTTAACCACCTTGGCTTTTTCCACAAAATCCTGCTCTGTATACATTGGTGCCCACTGAAATGGGGTAAACGGCTTCGGCACAAAGAAAGATGTGCTGACGTTGATCTGTACCTTACCTTTACGCTGTTCTTTCGGAACTACCTCATAATAGGTCTCTGCGATCTTCTGTGCCAGATGAGCAATCCCCTTCATATCGTCTTCTGTTTCTGTGGGAAGACCGAGCATAAAGTAAAGCTTCACCTGATTCCAGCCACCCTTGAATGCTTCGCCCGCACCATGGAGGATCACTTCCTCTGTCAGACCTTTGTTGATAACGTCACGAAGTCGCTGAGAACCGGCCTCCGGAGCAAAAGTCAGGCTGCTTTTCTTTACATCCTGCACTTTACTCATAACATCCAGTGCAAACGCATCGATCCTGAGAGATGGTAAGGAAATATTAACAGCCTTTCCATGAAACTCTTCGATCAGGAAGTTCACCAGTTCTTTCAGCTGGGAATAGTCACTGGAGCTTAAGGAACTAAGGGAAATCTCTTCGTGTCCTGTATTTTTCAGCATGATACGCGCCGATTCCTTCAAAGTCTCCACATCACGTTCACGGGTCGGACGATAGATCATACCTGCCTGGCAGAAACGACAGCCTCGAATGCATCCTCTCTGGATCTCAAGAGTTACACGATCCTGTGTTGCCTTAATGTGAGGAACGACCGGTGCCTCCACAGCACGATATTCCTTTTCCATATCAATGATCAGCTGTTTCTGGACCTTCTCAGGAACACCATCCGCCGTCGGTGCAAAGGATGCGATCGTACCATCTTCTTTATAGGTAACTTCATAAAGAGATGGAACATAAATTCCAGGGATCTTAGCTGCTGCCAGAAGAAAATCTCTCCTGCTGCCGCCAGCTTTCTTATTGGCCTTATAAGCATCAAAAAGAGCATCATAAACCGTCTCGCCCTCTCCAATATAGAACAGGTCAAAAAACGGCGCCAGCGGCTCCGGATTATACGCACAGGCACCACCACCGATCACAATCGGGAAATCCTCACCACGGTCCGCACTTTTCAGCGGAATCCCGCTGAGATCCAGTACCTGGAGGATATTGGTATAACACATTTCATAACCAAGAGTAATACCAAGAAAATCAAAATCACGGATCGGCTCCTGGGACTCCAGTGCAAATAACGGGATATTCTGTTCCCTCATCACTTTATCCAGATCCGGCCACGGAGAAAAAAGGCGCTCACACCAAACATCCTCACGCTGGTTGAACATGTTGTAGAGGATCATCATACCGAGGTTGGACATGCCGATTTCGTAGACATCCGGGAAGCACATTGCAAAACGGATATCTACCGCATTTTTATCTTTCATTACGGAGTTGACTTCACCGCCGATATAGCGGGCAGCTTTGTCAACTTTAAGTAATATTTCATCACTTAATGCTAATTTTCTCATCCTATTCCTTTCTAAAACCAGTGATATTTCACAAATAACTTAAAAGTAAAAAAATCAGTGAAACTTCAAAAATATTTATATTTGTAAGTCAATTCTTGTGTGAAAAGTTACTATAAAATAGTGCCCAAAACCCCGCTTGGTCAAAAATGGACATTTTGTACCTTTAAATACAATGTAACACTAAATGTCACTAATAGTACAAAATTGACATACCTTCTCCCTATTATAATCATCTATGGCCAAGATTTCAAGAAAATTGTGTTCTTAACTGCATACGGCAATACCCTTAGCTGAACTCGTGAAATTAACCTGGCAGAGCAACCAGTCCAAAATACGCATTTACATATGGTTCCGTTTTTCAGGCTGATCAGATTGCTGAGATTGTTTTCCACTTTAAAGAATCGCGCGCATCCGGCAGATACATATTCATAAAAGATGCGCCCTTCCGGAGTCATTTTCCAGGTTATGAATCGTTCTCGTAACTGCAGGCTGGCTAGTTTTTAAAACAGATGCTGGTTTTATGAGATTTTCATATTTGTTACATAGTAGAATACTTTATAGTGTTCAAAATTTGTGTTCATTATACTGCCTTCTTATGTCCGTACTTTTATAGTTTATTTTTATAATGACTTTTTTTTAAATTACTGTTATACTAATACACAGTTTTTAAAAAGGAGTTTTATCAAAATGAAAAAAAGGATTTCTCTCTTTGATAATCTGAAGTTTTTGCTGATGACAACTGTAGTAATTGGACATCTTTCTGATTGCCTGGTAAAATCTTCAGATATTATGAAAAGCACATATGTTTTTATTTATGCCTTTCATATGCCATTGTTCATATATTTATCAGGATTATTTCACAGTAATCGAAATGTAAAAAATCGCTGTATTTCTTTTATTTTTATGGGCTTTTCCATGAAAGTGCTTTTATATCTGTCAAAATTGATATTTTTTCATAAGACAGATTTTTTATTGCTGTCTGATGATGGAATTCCCTGGTTTATGTTCGCACTGGCAATGTTTACTGCATGTTCTTATTTCCTGCGGGATATTGATTTAAAAATCATTTTTCTGCTGTCAATTATTCTTGCCTGTATTGTAGGATATGATAAATCTATCGGGGATTACCTCTATCTGTCGCGTTTTGTAGTATTTTATCCATTTTATCTGCTGGGACAGATGAGTGACAGAAATCGGATTCAGGAACTAAACCATAGCAAAATATTAAAAGTTTTTTGTCTTGGCGGAATTGCAATCTGGGGTTATTTATGTACCCGAAAACTGAATCTGATATATATATTGCGTCCGCTTTTTACAGGAAGAAATTCTTTTGATATTAATCCAGCATTTGAAGTCTACGGTCCCCTTTACCGGATTTTTTGTATTCTTATAACATTGCTGACGTGTATATGTTTGCTTAGCTTGGTTCCCAACAAGCGGATTCCCTTTATTTCAAATGCTGGACAGCGGACACTGCAGGTATATTTTTGGCATTATCCTGCCATACATTTAATGCAATATTTTAAAATTGATGATATACTTGTAAATACTGCT
The DNA here is from genome assembly GCF_900101315.1 of Blautia sp. SF-50. Classification (NCBI taxonomy): domain Bacteria; kingdom Bacillati; phylum Bacillota; class Clostridia; order Lachnospirales; family Lachnospiraceae; genus Blautia; species Blautia sp. SF-50. The sequence goes on along the minus strand of NZ_FMUW01000006.1, from coordinate 91,456 downwards.
TGGGGACAAGCTCTATGGGTTTCGTTAGGAATATTTCTGACCATTATTTTCAGTACGAAATTTTTTGCATTTCCTGTTGTACATATTCAAAAAGCATTTTCGCATATTCCATCCCGAAATGAATGATCATTTCAAAAGAGGCTGTCAGGAAATAGACAGCCTCTTTTGAAAGAAGTTCTGACATTAAAATGGTGGGGGATTTCAAGGGAGAGTCGGTTAGTTTACAGTCACGAAGATTCAACGTATATGCTTTTTCTTCATCTGCAGGATCTCAAGCAGCACTTCATATACTGCCATATTCTCCTTCACCACCAGGGCAAGGCTCTTTTTTGCCTGGTTCAGAAGGTGAAAAAGACTTCGTACATTAGAATATTCTCCCGAAGAACACCTGGATCTAAGATATCCATTTTCATCGTAATAATATTGTTCATCCAGCAATACGACGATCTTCTCCTCAGGTCTCACCGCCTGGACACCAGGCTGCCCGGAAGCCTCTTCTGTCCGCTCCTTAAATCCCTGTCTCACAAGATCATGCAGAAGCTTTTCCGCCTCACTGTCATTGTTGGCATACATCACCACAATATGCGGATACCATCTGGGGCTTCTTTTTTCCGGCAGGTGCATCATGTTCTGGATAAAAGAGGAAAGTTCCGCATTGGTACGGATCCGGTTTGTCAGATGGAATTTCTGGATCTCCGGCAGATTTCCCAGGCTTTCCACAATGCTACGATCCATCTCTTCCGGTGAGATCACATCCTCGGAATCACTGGAAAAGATCACCGGCCTGTGCTCACTCCATGTAAGCAGAACCGATAATTTTTCCAGGGACAGAAGATGTGCTTCATCTACCAGAATGCTGCTGTAACAGCCAAGATCCGTCGTTCCGTCCAGCTGAGTATCTGCCAGAAAATCTATCCGCCGCAGACGTTCATGAAGAATCTTCCATTCTTTTCCCGCCTCTCCACAGTGAATGATACAGACTCTCTGGCGCACGGACAACTTCATCGCAATATCATAAAGCAACAATGTTTTTCCGGTTCCTGGAAGTCCGCTGAACCAGAAATATCCTCCTCTTTCTCCACGTATTCTCTTCAGAATCTGCCGTTCAATATCTCTCTGCTGGGAAGTAAGGAAATACTCTTTTTTGAGAAAACGCTCCGGTTCTGTCAGCGGAGAGATCAGATAAAGCTCTGCCTGAAACAGATCCTCGATATCTCCCTCATAGTCCGGGCTTTCTTTCCCCAATGCAATACATAGCTGTTTCCAGTCCCCCTCCACAATGTGATCGTGATTGGTCAGTCTCACCAGACGATCTTCACTGCTGATATAGGTATAAGACAGGATCGATTTCCCAAAAACAGACAGATAATACCGGTTCTGAATCAGCTGTCTTCGAATGGCCTCATCCGATACACTGCCGCTTTTCAGTTCAATATTTACGATCTGATCATCCTTGATCTGAAGGAGATCAAACTCCTTTCCAAGCTTCGGGATCTGGAACGAATAAAAAAGCCGGAGCTTATATACCTCTTCCATATGCAGTTCCAGCTGCTTCACCAGTGCTTTCATACTTTCCAGTTCCCACTCTTTGATCCTGAGAAAAAAATCTCTGCCGGAAAGCTGGCGTTCCAGCTTCTGGACACATTCCATATTTTGATTTCTTGTAAGTGCATAGATCGATATTGCCTTCATATTTTAACCCTTACCTGCTGTTTATTTCTTTATCCGCAGTGTCCTGAGATGATTCTTCTGTTCCTGTGTGATCCGGTAGCTTTCAATGGATTTCTGGATCGTCTTGTTATGAGTCCAGATATCCATTCTCTGCTCTTCCAAGAATGGAAGGATCTTCTCATACTGTTTTGCCAGTGCTGTAGCAAAATACCAGGCTCGCATCATATTTACATAATATTCTTCCGAGCGGATCGCTGCCACTTTCTCCGGATATTCCGGTTTAAATCCTTCGTCCAGATAATGGCGCATCAGCATACTGATCCCGAACCGGATGATATACGGCTTATCCGACTCCATCCAGCGATAAATCTCCCGGATAAATATATCACGGTGTTTTTTCATCATATGGAGCGCCAGCAGATCACAGGTCGCCCAGTTATCAATATACGGAAGAAAACGCTCCAGTTCTTTCAGACATTTATCATAATCTCTGATCTGCTCGATCAGCAGGCCATGGAGATTATTTTCCTCATAATACTGATGAGGAAGAACCTTCAGGAACATTTCGGATCTTTCTGTTTTTCCAAATTCTTTTGCAAATTTCCGGAGTATCGGTGTCCGGATACCGATGATCTTTTCTTTCTCCACAGTCGGAACCAGCCTTGCATGAAAATCCCGATATCCTGTATCCTGCATTTCAAACAGTCTTTTCCGGACATCCCGGATCATCTCTTCCTGATTCATTTATCATCCCCGCCTTTTATACCAAAGATCGCGATCAGAGAACTCACTAGCAGAAGCATGGGGTAAAACAGTTTCGGCATGATCTGAAAAGCAGAAAGCTCAAATCCCAGTTCCTTTGCCGCAGAAATGGCAACCAGCATCTGGGCTCCATATGGGATCACCCCCTGGAAAATACAGGAAAATGTATCCAGGATAGAAGCTGTCTTTCTGGAAGTGATCTTATATTCCAGCGCCATTTCCTTTGCAATGGGGTTGGCCATAACAATAGCTACCGTATTATTGGCTGTTGCGATATCCATGGCTCCAACCAGAAGTCCCATACCAAGAAGTCCGCCTTTTTTCCCTTTAAAAACTCTCTGTATTCCGGAAAGCAGCGCTTCAAAGCCTCCATGCTCCCGGATCAGCGCACACATGGCTGCTACAAGGATAGCCACCATACAGGTCTCGAACATTCCGGAAACACCGGATCCGATATTGGTCAGAAGCTCCACCGGTGTGATATGTCCTCCAAGAAGCATGATAAATGCGCCGGAGATAATTCCAATCAGAAGTACCACAAATACATTGATGCCGATGATCCCGCCGATCAGCACCAGAACATATGGAAAGATCTGTATAAGATGATAATCCTGTACCACTCTTCCCTGGATCTCTGTCTGAAAAGACAGGATAAGGATCAGGATCAGTGTAACAACAGCTGCCGGAAATGCGATCCAGAAATTTTCCCGGAATTTATCTTTCATCTGACAGCCCTGACCGTTGCAGGCTGCGATCGTGGTATCAGAAATAAAAGAAAGGTTGTCACCAAACATGGCTCCTCCCATCACCGATGCCACACAAAATGCCATATCAAAACCGGAAGCTTTGGAAACCGCTACCGCAATAGGGGTAAGAAGCGTGATCGTCCCAACGGAAGTTCCCATAGCCACAGATACGAAGCAGGCAACTACAAACAATACCGCAACAGAAAAACGTGCCGGTATCAGAGAAAGCATACAGTAGGCCACACTTTCTGCACTACTGCGCCCCACAACACCCACAAAAGAGCCTGCGGTCAGAAAGATCAGAAGCATGGTGATGATATTTTTATCTCCTACTCCTTTTGCCATAAGCTCCAGCTTTCTATCAAAGCTGATCGTTCTGTTCTGAACACATGCCACCAGGATCGCAGACAGAAAAGCCACAACGATCGGTACATTATAAAATCCCATAGGGATCTTCATCACATACTCAAACAAAATCCCCAGTCCCAGATACAGGACCAGAAAAACACCGATAGGCAACAGTGCGATCACATTTCCTTTTTTCTTCATTTCCTCCATAAAACAATTCCCTTCATCACTTATTATATTCCCGGTTTTTTTCTCCGGGTGATCTGTTTTCTATCATATCATATTTCCCCATTCCTGTCCTGCTGCTGACGGAAACTTCTTCATATTTCCGTCACGATCCTGTTATCTCTGATATTTTTTACCTTATTTAACAAGATTTTCACCAATTAAATCGTTCCTTCCGTTGAAATCCAGAGCTTTTTTCAGTATAATTGGCTGTAGACAATTGTGAAAAAGATATCCGAAGGATTTATGTTGATATCTCTGATCACAGTCATTAAAGGAGGAATATGATTATGGCAACATGGAAAAATCTGGACACTCTTGCTTCTTACAGCAAACTTAACAGTCTGAAAGATCACGTGAACATTGCAGAAGCAATGTCCGGCGAGCAGGGTGCAGAACGTGTAAAGAAGTACAGCGTACCGATGGCAGCAGGTCTGGCTTACAATTACGCAGCTAAGGAAGTGGACGAGACCGTTCTTGACGCACTTTCCAAACTGGCTGATGAGGCAGAACTGATCGAAAAATTCCAGGAATTATATAACGGCGCAGTGATCAACACAGGCGAGAAACGTATGGTCCTTCATCATCTTGCACGTACACAGCTTGGCGAGCCTGTTGTTGTTGACGGTGTGGACAAGCGAGAATTCTATGTAGCTCAGCAGAAGAAAGCTGCAGATTTTGCAAACAAAGTACATGCAGGCGAGATCACAAATGAAGCCGGTGAGAAATTCACTACGGTTGTACAGATCGGTATCGGCGGAAGTGACCTGGGACCGCGTGCATTATATATCGCACTTGAGAACTGGGCAAAGGCAAACAACACCTTCAAGATGGAAGCAAAATTCATCAGCAACGTTGACCCGGATGATGCAGCTGCTGTTCTTGCATCTGTAGATCTTGCTCACTCTCTTTTCATCGTTGTATCCAAATCCGGTACAACACTTGAAACTCTGACAAATGAGGCATTCGTAAAAGACGCCCTTACAAAAGCGGGCCTGAACCCGTCCAGACATATGCTTGCTGTAACCAGTGAGACCTCTCCTCTTGCAAAGAGTGATGAGTACCTTACCGCTATTTTCATGGACGACTATATCGGCGGACGTTACTCTTCCGTTTCCGGCGTAGGCGGAGCGATCCTTTCCCTTGCATTCGGACCGGAAGTATTCGCAGACATCCTTGACGGAGCTGCCGAGGAGGATAAGCTTGCAACAAATAAGAACATTCTTGAGAACCCGGATATGCTGGATGCCCTGATCGGCGTTTATGAGAGAAATGTACAGGGATATCCTTCTACTGCAGTTTTACCATACTCACAGGCATTAAGCCGCTTCCCTGCTCATCTTCAGCAGTGTGATATGGAGTCTAACGGTAAATCTGTAAACCGCTTTGGTGAGCCGGTGGATTATGTGACCGGACCGGTGATCTTTGGTGAGCCAGGAACCAACGGACAGCACTCCTTCTACCAGCTTCTGCATCAGGGAACCAATATTGTTCCGCTTCAGTTCATCGGCTTTAAGAAGAGCCAGCTTGGTGTTGATGTTGATATCGAGAACAGCACAAGCCAGCAGAAGCTCTGTGCAAACGTTGCAGCACAGATCGTTGCTTTTGCATGTGGAAAAGAAGATGAGAACCTGAACAAAAACTTCAAGGGCGGACGTCCTTCCAGTATTATTGTTGGTGAGGAACTTACACCGCAGTCTCTGGGTGCGCTTCTTGCACACTTTGAGAACAAGATCATGTTCCAGGGCTTTGTATGGAACCTGAACAGCTTTGACCAGGAGGGTGTACAGCTTGGTAAGGTTCTTGCAAAACGTGTTCTCGCTCATAATACAGACGGAGCACTGAAAGTTTACAGTGATCTTCTTGATATCTGATAAACAGATAGGTACCGTCCCGGAAAATGTTTTTTCGGGACGGTTTTTCTGTATATGTGACCTTAACCGGGAAAGGAAATCTTAAATATGCAGCAGATAAAAATGATCGGTCTTGATCTGGACGGAACTCTTCTGAATACAAAAAAAGAACTCACAGAAAATACCAGGCGTGTTCTCAGGGAAGCTATTGATGCAGGTATCCTTGTTCTGATGGCTACCGGCCGGCCATATACCGGCATTCCCGCGGAGCTGAGAAATTTTCCGGGAATTCACTATGCTCTCACCTCCAACGGAGCCAGAGTCCTTGATACAGACCATAATAAACTTCTTATCGAGCAGCTTCTTCCCATGGAAAGTGCAAAAAAAGCTCTCCGTATCTTTGAAAAATATGATACTTTAAGTGAGATCTATTTTGACGGCCAAGGATATGCAGACGCTGCCAAGCTTGATAATGTAGGAAAATACCATCACGACCCTAATATGTGGAATTATGTCCGTACTACCCGTATCGCGGTTCCGGACATCCAGGATGTCATTACAAAAGAAAACAGAAGCATGGATAAAGTCCAGGCGCTTTTTGCAGACATGGAGGAACGCGCCGCCGCCTGGAAGGAATTAAGTGAACTTAAGGAGCTGGAGCTTGTAGGCTCCTTAAGCTACAATATTGAGATCAACGCCGCCGGTGTCAACAAAGGAACCGCTCTTGTTGCTCTTGGCGAAATGCTGGGAATCCCAAGGGAATCCATTATGGCATGCGGAGACGGTGACAACGATGTCCATCTTCTCCGGGAAGTCGGTTTTGGCGTAGCCATGGCCAATGCACAGCCCCAGGTAAAAGAAGCAGCCGATTATATTACTGCTTCCAATGACGAAGACGGTGTAGCACGCGCCATTGAAAAGTTTGCGCTGCACCGATGAGATATTCTATTATGTATGCCAAAAAGGAACCGACAGTTTTTACGCTGTCGGTTCCTTTTTTAGAATGGGATTGAATAGCGGTACATTCACATTCGATCAATATTCATAGTTTCCTGCCGGCTGTTTGATCCTGGTAAGAAGATCATGCCAGGACTGGTCCCAGATATACCATTTTCCGGTTTTGGAGTGCTTATATGTACAGATCCATCTGGAACTGTCGCTGCCTGCAAAATCAGTAAATGATCTGTAGATCGCAGGAGTGGTCTGAGTCGGTTCAAAATACGGGATATCTTCACTGATGGAATTTCCCTTACCCGGAAGTGTGTCCTGTCTTAACGTAATGGAAATCGGTTTAGACGGAGTATAATTGTTGGCCGGAGTTGCTCCGTTCAGGTAAGAATTGCCAAGATATTTATATCCGTTATCCGCTTTCATACGATCCCTCAAAAAGTTTTTGTAATACTGAGTCATCTCTTTATTATTGAGATAAGAAATCATCTCCTCGCAGTCCGTCGGATTGGTCGGTGTCCAGGTACGATATGCAAGGATCAGCAGAGCCATGGTCTTATAGCGTCCGTCTGCCGTTGTGATATCATACTGTTTCAGTTCCTCCGCATTGGTCGGGATCGTGGTAAAGGTGTAAGTATAAGTATTTATCGTTACATTAATAACTTCCTTCTGTCCTTTATCATTGGTGATCTCTTTTTTTGCAGATTTAGTTCCTTTTGTAAGAACCGGCTCCACCTGTTTCTTTACTGTCTGTGTCACGTGGACAGTACAGCTGCCTCGCCAGGTACTCTTATCCCGGACCTGGATCTTTGTTGTTCCCACATTCACTGCCGTTACTTTGCCTTTACTGTCTACAGTTGCAACAGATGTATCATCACTGGTCCATACAAGAATCTCTTTATAATTCTTTACCTGAAGCTGTCTCACATCACCTTTATTCATATTTAAGGTGGTGGCACTTAAAGATGGTTTCGGCACCGGTGTAGGTTTCGGCTTCGGTTTCTGCGCTGCTTTTACTGTAACCTTACAGTTGAATTTCTTTGTATTTGCCTTCGCTGTGATCACTGCTGTTCCTTTTTTCACTGCGGTGATCTTTCCTTTGGAATCCACACGTGCGATCTTCGGATTGGAAGAAGAATATTTCACCTTCACAGTTGTTCCTGTCAATTTAATGGCACTGGATTTCTTTTCTGTTAATGTCAGCGATGTCCTGCTGAGCTTCGGTGTTTCTACCTTTACAACACATTTATATGTTTTTTTGCTTACCTTTGCATAGATCGTTGCGGAACCTTTATTTTTTGCAACCACCTGGCCTTTGCTGTTTACGGTCGCAACGCTCTTTTTGGAAGATCTCCAGGCAACCTTCTGCTTGGTCCCGGTAACCTTGAGTGTTGTCTTCTCACCTTTTAAAAGAGTTACTTTTGTTCTGTTCAGTTTTGGTGCGGCGCTGACCGTCACACTTCCAAATGCCATCGTAAAAATAAGGCTGATCAGCAGCACAAAACACAACAGATTTTTTTTCTTTTTCATTCTGATTTCCCCCTTTCCGGTAAAACGTATATTTACGTCATATATTGCTTTAATCATATTTTAGAGGAAATCCCTTATAAAAACACTAGCACTTATGATAGTATCCTTGTAAATATGATCGTTTATATTCTTTCATCGCCCATAACGGGGCTTATTGTCAGGAAACAAAAATAAAACAGGACTGATTTTTGATACAGATACTTGAAATCAAAAGTTTCATCTGTTTAAAAATCAGTCCTGTTATATAAAAAATATCATGGTTGATCCGTAATAGCAGGCAGATCAAGGCATTCGCTATCTGCTCATAATGATACAGTCACGTAACATCGCCAGTGCATGCGCTGTAGTCTGCTCGCGGATCCGCATGCGGTTTCCTGTAAAGTGGAACTCTTTGGCAATAGCCTTGCCCTTATAGCAGCAGCCCATAAATACAGTACCAACCGGAGTTTCCTTTGTTCCGCCTCCCGGTCCTGCCAGACCCGTCACGGAAATACTGATGTCTGCTCCGGATGCTTTGCAGGCGCCCTTTGCCATTTCTCTGGCACATTTGGCGGAAACTGCCCCCTGCTCTTTCAGAGTACGCTTCTTCACTCCCAGACATTTATGCTTGGCCTTGTTACTATAAGTCACAAAGCCATAGCCAAACACCTCAGACGCACCGGATACATTGACAATGCGCTGGGCGATCATACCGCCGGTAAGCGATTCCGCCAGGGAAAGCTTCAGATCTTTCTCTTTCAGAAGATCGATCACCGCTTCCTCCAGTGTCTTGCTCTCATCTGTGGCGAAAACATTCTCTCCAAAACGCTTCTTTAGCTCCTTGACAACCGGTTTGATCAGCTTTCTGCAGGCCTTTTCATTCTCTGCGCTTGCTGTCACACGAAGATGCACTTCACCGGTTTTTGCATAAGGTGCAATGGTAGGATTGGTCTGGCTTTCGATCAGATCCTGGATTTCCTCTGCTACCTGACTCTCACCGATCCCGCTGATCTTTACCATCTGGGACACAATGATCTCCGGCTGGTTTTTCTGCAGATATGGGACAACGTACTCCTCGAACATGGGCTTCAGCTCATTGGGCGGTCCAGGAAGAAGGATCGCGGTTTTTCCTTTTTTCTCAAGGATCAGTCCCGGAGCAGTTCCGTTATGATTATCAAGAACAATGGCTCCCTCAGGAACCATGGCCTGTTTATAGTTGTTCTTCGTGATACGTCTCTGAGGATTGTTTTTCTCATATTCCTTCAGATATTTATCGATCAGTTTCCTTGAGTGGGAATCTTCCTTAAGAGGCATTCCCATCAGATCCGCAGTTACTTCCTTGGTGATATCATCCTCTGTTGGTCCAAGACCTCCGGTGAGGATCACAACATCGGAACGATCCAGTGCAGTACGGATCACGTCACGCATACGGCCTTCATTATCACCTACTACATCCTGATAGTAAACACTTAACCCAAGCAGGGCGCATTTTTCAGAAAGATAGGCGCTGTTGGTATTTACGATATTTCCTAGAAGGATCTCGGTTCCTACGGATATCAGTTCTGTGATCATGAAAAGAAACTCCTTTCGTATACTCTGATCCCTACTCCTGCATGGAAAGGACCTTTCTGTTCTGCATGATATAAGTCAGCAGGGAGATAATGGTCAGTGCAACGGACAGCCAGATAAATATCTGTGTCAGCACTGCAAAAACACCTCCGAAATCCAGCATCAGAAGTATGATCATGATCATCTGGGAAACGGTTTTGAATTTTCCCCAGTAGTTTGCAGCAATGACAATTCCGTTCTCCGCTGCGATCAGACGGAAACCACTGATGATAAATTCCCGTCCGATGATAATGATCACAACCCATGCCGGAAGCTTGTCAACCTCGATCATGCAGATCATGGCAGAGCATACCAGAAGCTTGTCTGCCAGCGGATCCATAAATTTTCCAAAATTGGTTATCAGGTTATATTTTCTGGCAAGATGACCGTCAAACCAGTCTGTCACACTTGCTGCGACAAAAATCGCAAGACAGATCCAGCGGTTTGCTTCTCCTCCCCAGCCTGTCAGTAAGAAAACTACAAGAAATGGTACAAGTATCATTCTTGCAACTGTAAGTTTATTCGGTGTATTCATCGCTTAGCACTCCTATCAAATCATACTCAAGCGCACCTGTCACACGTACCTTTGCAAAATCACCTGTCATAAGCAGTTCGCCTGTCTGAACGAAAATGTATCCGTCAACCTTCGGTGCATCCCCGTAGGTACGTCCGATATAGGCACTTTCATCTGCAACTTTTCCTTCGATCATAACAAGAAGTTCCTGTCCGATACGGTCCTGGCCTCTGTCATAAGAAATCTCCTGCTGAAGCTCCATCAGCTCGTCTCTGCGTTCTTCCTTCACTTCTTCCGGAACCTGGTCTGCCATCTCTGCTGCCGGGGTATTCTCCTCCGGAGAGTAAGTGAAGACACCGAGACGGTCAAATTCCATCTCATCTACGAACTCCTTCAGTTCTTCATGGTCTTCCTCCGTCTCACCTGGAAATCCGGTGATCAGAGTTGTACGCAGTACGATATCCGGAATCTCCTTACGGAGCTTTCCGACAATATCGATCAGTTCCTGTTTGGAAGTACGGCGGCCCATTCTCTTAAGAATTCGGTCCGATGCGTGCTGGATCGGAATATCCAGATAATGACAGATCTTCTTCTCATCACGAATGGTTTCGATCAGTTCATCGTAAATCTCCTCCGGATAACAGTAAAGGATGCGGATCCAACGGATACCTCTGATCTCACAGAGCTTCTTTAAAAGAATGTGAAGAGATTTTTTGCCGTAAAGATCCTTTCCGTAAACGGTGGTCTCCTGTGCTACCAGGATCAGCTCTTTCACTCCCTGTTCAGCCATATCCTCTGCCTGGGCAATGAGGCGCTCCATTGGGACGCTTCGAAATTTACCTCTGAGCTTCGGGATGATGCAGTAGGTACAGTGCTTGTCGCAGCCTTCCGCGATCTTCAGGTAGCCGAAATGTCCACCTGTTGTAAGGACACGTTTGCTTCCTGTATCCGGCAGATAATCAATATCACGGAATTCTTCGAAATGATTTCCGGCTACTGCTTCCTCCAGAGCCTTTACGATGTCGCCGTAGGATGTAGTTCCAAGAACAGCATCGACCTCCGGAACCTCCTCAATGATCTCTTTCTGGTATCGCTGTGCCATACAGCCGGTAACGATCAGTGCATGGCAGCTTCCTGTTTTTTTGTACTCTGCCATTTCAAGAATGGTTTCCACACTCTCTTCCTTGGCATCCTTGATAAAACAGCAGGTATTGATCACGATAGCATCTGCCTGTGTTTCATCGTCTGTGATCTCATGACCTCCGGCTGTAAGAAGTCCCAGCATTTCCTCAGAATCCGCCAGGTTCTTGTCACAGCCAAGAGAGATGAATAATATTTTCATAAAATTACTCCGCTTCTGTCTGAGCCGCTTCTGCAGTCTCAGTGCCTTCTGCGGTCTCGCCCTCTGCTGCCTCAAGAGCCTCCTTCTCAGCTTCAAGAGCTTCCAGCTCTTCCTCTTCCTCCTGTCCGGGAAGAATCTTTACTTTGCCCTTGTAAAGCTCATCAATGGCAACGGAAAGCGGTTTCTTTCCTGCTGCACCCGGTACAAGCGGCTCTGCTCCTGCGATCAGCTGGCGGGCACGTTTGCTTGCTGCAAGTACAAGAGAATAACGGCTGTTCAGCACGAGAGCCTCATCGTCGTCCTCGTTGTTTGTGTTGATAGCCTCAATTAATTCTGAATAAGATGGATGTATCATATCTTTTCTCCCTTCTGTAACGGCAGGGCCGTATTTAACTTGTTAATTGGTATTTATAAAAAAGCTTCCGCTTCTTTCTGGATCCTGGATACAAAATCATGATTCCTGGATGTACGCATGCGCTCACACCGGAGGGTCTCATGAAGTGTATCAACACATTCCTCCAGATCATCATTGATCAGGAGATAATCATATTTATCCATTCCTCTGGATTCTTCAACCGCTCTTCTGAGACGCCCGTTGATCACATCCAGAGTCTCTGTTCCTCGACCTACCAGACGGTTCTTAAGCTCCTCCATAGACGGCGGACATACAAATACCAGCAGTGTATCCGGAAACTTCTCACGGATCTTCATGGCACCCTGGATCTCAATCTCAAGGATCACATCTTTCCCTGCGGAAAGCTGCTCCTCTACATATTTGCGGGGTGTGCCATAATAATTCTCCACATACTGCGCATACTCGATCAGTCCGTCTTCCCGGATCAGCTGTTCAAATTCTTCTTTTGTGCGGAAGAAATAAGCCTCTCCGTCCTTCTCGCCTGGTCTTGGATTTCTGGTAGTAACAGAAACAGATAATGCATAATTGTCATATTTTTCCATCAGCCGTTTCATGACAGTACCTTTTCCGGAACCGGAAAAGCCCGAAACAACAACTAAAATTCCCTTACTCATTTTCTTCCTCCCTCGTTTCCTCTCCATACGCTTCCGAAAATCTCCTGGCAATGGTTTCCGGCTGCAGAGCGGAAAGGACAAGATAATCATCGGAAGTAACGATCACTGCTTTTGTTTTTCTTCCCTGTGTGGCATCGATCAGAGTTCGGGTCCCCTTGACACTCTGTATCATGCGCTTTACAGGAGCGGCATCCGGACTTACCACAGCCACGATCTTGCGTGAATTGACAACATTTCCAAAGCCTACATTAATAAGTTTCGCCATTTACGCTCTCCCTTTCTGTCTGTGTACAGCCTGTTTCCTGCCCGGTTACTCGATATTCTGGATCTGCTCACGGATCTTCTCGATCTCTGTCTTCAGATCGATGGCCGCGTTGGATACAATAAGATCATTGGATTTAGACAGGATAGTGTTCGCCTCACGGTTCATCTCCTGTGCCATGAAATCCATCTTACGTCCCACGCCCTCGTTCTCATCCAGGATCTTTCTCATTCCGTGGATGTGGCTTCGAAGACGTACCGTCTCCTCATCATTGCAGATCTTATCTGAAAAAAGTATCACCTCTGCGGCGATCCTGGAATCATCGATCTGGTTATCTTCAAGTAGCTCGTGCATCTTGGCTTCCAGTTTCTCCCGATAAGCCTTCACTACTTCCGGAGAACGTTTTTCCACTACATCGACCTTTGCTTCCAGTCCGTCCAGCTTCCCAAGAAGATCCTGTTTCAGATTAGCACCCTCACGTTGGCGGGTCTCCACAAATTTCCGGCAGGCCTCATGAAGCGGACCCTCCAGAAAATTCCAGAGCTCTTCCTCATCCGGAGCCTGCTCTTCCATCGTAAACACATCCGGATATCTGGAAAGTGTGGAAACACGGATATCATTCTCGATCCCCAGTTCCTCACTCATCTGGTTCAGATAGCCCAGATATTCCTTTGCCAGCTCTGCATTGTATTTCAGAGCCATTCCGCCCATTGTATAGTCTTCATAGGTGATGAACACATCGACTTTGCCGCGGCGGATATAAGTCTTCATCACATTTCGGATCTCTCCCTCAAAATAGCTGAGTCTTTTCGGCATTTTGATGTTCAGATCCAGATATCTGTGATTGACGGATTTCAGTTCAACAGAAACCTTACGCTCTCTGGAAACTGCTTCTGCCCTGCCAAAGCCGGTCATACTTTTTATCATGTTATCCTCCAATACTGCCTCTTAAGTTTATCAGCTGCTGATAAATACAGTAACTGATTGCATACGGATTTATTATAGTTCATTCCAAAACCCTAGTCAAACTCTTTTTTTACTGTTATAATGATTGATGTTGAAATGGAGGTAAAATCATGGCATTTGACGGAATTACAGTTTCTGCTCTCGTGGCAGAGATCGATGATAATTTAAAAGGCGGCCGTATCAACAAGATCGCCCAGCCGGAAAACGATGAACTTTTGATCACAGGAAAGGGCGCAAATGGACAGAAACGTCTTCTCTTAAGTGCAAGCGCATCCCTTCCTCTGATCTATTTTACAGATAAGAACCGTATCAGTCCTTTAACCGCACCGAACTTCTGCATGCTTCTCAGAAAGCACATCGGAAGCGCCCGTATCCTTGATGTGAAGCAGCCTGGAATGGAGCGCGTGGTGGAATTTGAGCTGGAGCATCTTAATGAGCTGGGGGATCCCTGCAGAAAGCGTCTGATCATGGAACTGATGGGCAAGCACAGCAACATCATCTTCTGTGACGAAAAGGGAATGATCCTGGACAGCATCAAACATGTCTCTTCTCATATGAGCTCTGTCCGTGAGGTTCTTCCCGGAAGAGAATATTTCATTCCCAATACCCGGGATAAAGAAAATCCGCTGACAGTTTCCGAGGAAGAATTTACCGGACATATCTGCAAAAAACCGGTAAACATTTCCAAAGCGCTTTATACTTCCCTCACCGGTATGAGCCCGGTAATGGCTGAGGAGATCTGCTACCGTGCATCTATTGACGGAAGTGATGCGACACAGTCTCTGGATGAGACGGCCTGCACCCATCTTTATCATACCTTTCTCCGCCTGATGGAACAGATCCAAAACCGAGAATTCACTCCGAATATTGTCTACCGCGGAGAAGAACCTGTGGAATACGGTGTCTTTCCTTATCAGCAGTTTGGCAGTGAATACCGCAGCGAAACTTTTGACAGTGTTTCTGCCATGCTGGAGACTTATTATGCTACCAAGAGTCTGCTGACAAGGATCCACCAGAAATCTTCCGATCTTCGTCGCGTAGTACAGACTGCTCTGGAACGTAACCGAAAAAAATATAACATCCAGAAAAAACAGCTGAACGATACTGCCAAGAAAGATAAATTCAAAGTTTACGGCGAACTGATCAATACCTACGGATACGGGCTTGAAGAAGGCTGCAAATCGTTTAAAGCGCTGAATTATTACACCAACGAGGAGATCACTATCCCTCTTGACCCGACACTGACTCCGGCACAGAATTCCAAGAAATATTTTGATAAATACGGAAAGCTAAAGCGTACAGAGGAAGCCGTCACAGAACAGATCACAGATACGGAAAGTGAGATCTCTCATCTGGAATCTATCTCCAATGCTCTGGATATCGCCAGATCTGAAAGTGACCTTTCCCAGATCAAGGAAGAGCTCACTGAGTACGGCTATATCAAACGTCACTACACAAACAAAAAAGGCCAGAAAGCCCAGCCGAAATCCAAACCGCTCCACTACATATCCAGTGACGGTTTTGATATCTATGTAGGAAAAAACAATTTCCAGAATGATGAGCTGACTTTCAAGTTCGCAACCGGAAATGACTGGTGGTTCCATGCAAAGAAAATGGCTGGTTCCCATGTGATCGTCCGCACCAAAGACGGTGAACTTCCGGACCGTACTTTCGAAGAAGCAGGCCGCCTGGCAGCCTGGTACTCCAAAGGACACTCTGCTCCCAAGGTAGAGATCGATTATATCCAGAAAAAGCATGTGAAAAAACCTGCCGGTGCGAAACCCGGTTTCGTTGTTTATTACACCAATTATTCTCTCATGGCTTCTCCGGATATTTCGGATCTGAAAGAGGTTACGGAGTAATAACTATTCAACAAAAAACCTTCCTGTGTTCTCTTATTTCTTCAAGACCGGATACCTGTATCTCTGCAAGTATCTGTCCTGAGAAATTTTTCTGTAAACACAGGAAGTTTTTTTTATTGAACATTCGCACTCCGCTTCGTTACATGCTCACGAACAAAAATCGCAAAACGATTTTGTTCAGATCTCCAGTTTTTTCTTCACTGCCGGTGCAATAGACGTATCTGCTTTATGATATGGGATCAGTGTAGACTGCAGTGCATGGTACAGATCGGATTTTCCGGGCCATACGGTTCCTTTCAGATGATTCTGCTCATCCAGCTGATGAAACCAGGAGCCGTTTTCGTGATCCATGACCACTTCATCCAGGTACTTCATAAACGCAGCATAATCTTTCGCATATTTCTCCTTACCGGTCACATGATAAAGAACTGCAGAGGTATTGATCGCTTCCGCAAGAGTCCAGTGCATACGGTCATGTACCACCGGTTTGCCATTCCAATCTGTCGTGTATACAATTCCCGGTGCACCATCTGCGTTCCAGCCGTCTTTTATTGCTGTTGTGTAAAGATTTTCTGCTGCCTGAAGATGTTTTTCCAGTTTTTCTTTCTCTTCTCCACAGTTTGCAAGCGTCCACTGTGTGATCAGCCTTGCCCATTCGATTCCATGTCCCGGTGTTGCGCCGTATGGCTTGAACGGATCATCCGGACGGTCACGGTTGCAGTCAAGATCTGCCACCCATTCCTTCGTAAAATGTTCCGGGATCCTCCAGGAGTTATCTTCTGCCCACTGGATCACATGATCAATGATCCTGCCTGCACGAATGTGATATTTTTTATCCCCGGTGACATCTCCTGCTGCCAGAAAAGCCTCTACCGTATGCATATTGGCATTTAATCCCCGATAATCATCCAGCACGGTAAATTCCGTATTCCAGGTGTCGCAGGCCAGCCCTTCCTCTTCATTCCAGAAATGTCGGTCATAAACAGCCAATGCCTCTTCAAGGAGCTCTTTCGCCCCGGACCTTCCGGCTGTCAGTGCGGAAGATGCAGCCAGGATCACAAATGCATGGGCATAACACTGTTTATTGGGCACAATACCTCCTTCCGGTGTTACACCTGCATACCAGCCACCGTTTTTTTCATCGTGAAGCTCTCCCTTCAGACCTTTCAATGCCGCATCCGCAAGCTCTCCGCTTCCCTCATGGCCAAGCATCAGACCCAGACTGTATACATGAGCCATACGACAGGTGATCCAGGTTTCCCGGTTTCTGTCCTTCCATGGTGTTCCGTCGTCCCCCAGATAATAGGAACCTCCATTCGGTGAAGGAAACCGATGTCCGAAATTCAAAAGCTCCTCACAGGATGCTTTCAGGAATTCCCGGTTTTCTTTTGTGCTGATCTCATATTTGCTGTTCATTTCAACCACCCCATCTGTTTTTCTTTAGGATATCATTCTTTTTAGGGAACTTCAATTCTTTTAGATTCTTTTAGATTCTTTTGGATTCTTTTGACAGATTGACGAAAAAAAGAGAATGCCCTATATGCATTCTCCTCATATCAGATTTCTTAATTCCATTACCGTAACGGTCACAGATAGTCCTGTATTAATCTTCAAAACAGGTGATCACATAACGCTCACTTTCCATGATCACATCAGAAACATTGTCTCTGTCCCAGATCGCATCACTGATGATATCTTTCAGCTTATCATCCATAACGATATTAAAATTCTCCTCGATCACCTGAAACGGGACTCCCTCATTCTCCTGTGCATACTCCATGATAAAATCAAGAATCTTCTCTTCCATACCTTAAAATCTGCCTTTCTGTAAATACTAACGTTTAATATATTACATCAGATTTCCGCAGATGTCCAGATATTTTCCAGCCATGTCCATGCGGTATTCCATAAGATATTATGCCAGTATACACACCCCTTCACATTTCGTTCTATATCAGAATCTGGTATGTCGGTTCACATATTTTGCTTTATATTTGGAGTACACAATGGTCTGATCCTTGTAAAGGCCATAATATCCCGATGCTGCATAGCTGATAGATACTGCGATCAGATAGAAGGATACTCCCTTAAAGCCAAACATTTCAAAAGCGATCAGGATCGAAGTGATCGGACAGTTGGTCACACCGCAGAAAACTGCTGCCATTCCGCAGGCTGCACAGATCGACGGAGAAATTCCCATAAGATTACCCATCACACAGCCAAAGGTAGCTCCAATGCAGAAAGAAGGTACGATCTCTCCCCCGCGGAATCCTGCGCGCATAGTCAGTGCTGTAAGCACCATTTTCCAGAAAAAGGCGAAAGTATCCGCCTGTCCGTTTTCCACCGCTTTTTCAATAAGCTCCGCACCAGCGCCCATATATTCATCTGTTCTCAGAATAAAGGTGACAACAATGACCAGGCAGGCGCCCACTGCAACCCTGACATATTTATTCTTAAACCATCTGCCATAAAGTCCTGCTGCACCATTCAGCGCAATACAGAACATAATGCTGACAATTGCACAGCCCAGAGCGATCACTCCCATTTTCAGGCCAGTTTCCACAGTCAGTGCCGGAATATCCGTCACATGAAAACTTTCAGGTGTGACTCCCATTCCGGCTGCAAATCCGGAAGCAATCAATGACGCGATCATACACGGCATCAGTGCTGCATAATACATCACGCCCACACTGACCACTTCCAGCGCAAAAACTGCCGCTGCCATCGGTGTTCCAAACAATGCGGAAAACGCCGCGCTCATGCCGCACATAACAATTACATGACGGTCCTCCTCGTCCAGATGGATCCATCTTCCAAGCTGGTTGGCAATACTTCCTCCAAGCTGGATCGCTGCTCCCTCACGTCCCGCAGAACCACCGGCAAGATGAGTCAGCGCCGTTGTGATAAAGATCAGAGGCGCAGAAAGGATTGGCACATCATCTCTGGAACGCACGGTAGAAAGAACCTGATTGGTCCCTCCATCCTCTTTTCCAAGCTTCTCATACAAAAATACAATGACAAGTCCGGATAATGGCAGCAAAAGAAAAATCCATTCATGCGCCTTCCGGTAACTGGTCACTGCCTTCAACGTAAAAGAAAACAGTGTGCTGGCAGCACCTACGATACATCCTGTAATGACAGCAAAAACCAGCCACTTGATCAGATTTGAGATATCCCGGCTGATTCTTGCACTGTAATAATATAAATGTTCCTTTAATCTTTTGTTATGATCGATCCCCATGTTCCTTCCCTTCTTTTCTTTACTGTCTGCATTATACTACATTTTTCCTCTCAGTAAAAGCAGGAAGAGAAAGCCCTGTTATTTTTTCTTCCGTGAAATATGCCTGTGTATCAGGATCGAGAATACACTGATCATCACAAGAAGCACTGCGGAGAGCCAGAATGCCGGAGACTTCGGATTTTTGATATTTGCTCCAAATATTGTAGCGAGAATAACTCCCGGCAGCGTTCCAAGCACGCCACCTGCCATATAGGTTCCAAATGGAATCTTTTCAGCTCCGAGAAACAGACTCACAGCATCTCCCGGTAAAAAGTTCAATGTCCGCATAAAAAATGAAATATACAGGCAATTTCCGTTCTGGTAATCTACTACTGTTTTCAGTTTCGGATATTTAGCTGTAAGACTTTCCACCATGGATGCACCTGAGAAGCGTCCCATCCAATATGGAAGTGCCAATGTGACTGCTCTTCCCAGAAAGTTCACCAGAAGTGCTGTTCCTGTAGAAAACAGATGCCCTACAGCAAGCTGCAGGATCGCAATTGGAAATATAAAAGAGACACTTTTCACTGCATAAAGCCCAAGCATAAGTAATGCAGCCTTAACAGGTTCCTCCGGTGTATAGCTTAAGATCCTTTCCACAGACAGATCCTCTCTATAACGGATACAGAAAAGGAGAAGCACAAGAAGGAGCACCGCCGGCAGATATTTTCTGATGTTATCAATCATTTTTTTCATGGTCTGATCCCTCCGTTTTCAAAAAAAGAGCACCGGCACCTGTTTCCGGTACCGTGCTCTTTCATAAGTTCTGCTTTTTTAAGTTTCAGGATCAGCAGCCTTTCTTCGCTGCCTTTCTCTCCTGGTCTTCCTTCCACATTTCCTCTGCTACCGGCTTCCAGTTTTCAGCATACCGGTCACATTTCGCACAGAGATGCTCTGCACTCTCCGGTGACTGAAGATCTGTGGAATGTGCTCCGGATTTTTCTACCATTTCTCTCAGCTTCTGCGGATTTTCAAGCATCGGGCATGGACGGTACATATTGTCATTAAACGGCTGTCCGTCATGATATGCCATCATCATCGGAGACTGCAGTGCTTCCAGAAGTGTTTTCTCGCGGATATTGGAATCAGAATAATGGATAAACACACATGGATCGATATCGCCGTTTGCATTGATATGCAGATAGCGACGGCCGCCTGCAATACATCCTCCCACAAACTCTGCATCATTCTGGAAATCCATGGCAAACAACGGCTTTGTTGCACGGTATTTACGGATACGCTCATAGGTTTCTCTTCTCTGTGCAGGAGTAGGAAGCAGCTCCGGTGCTGCATCATTTCCAACCGGCATATAATGGAAATACCAGATAAAGTACGCTCCAAGATCGATCAGGCTGTCGTAAAATGCCTCTGATGTGATAGACTCGAAATTTGCACTCGTATAACATGCAGAGATACCAAATACAAGCTTCTTCTCTCTGAGAAGATTGATGGCCTTGATAACCTTCTGGTATACACCATTTCCTCTTCTGCCATCTGTTGCAGTCTCAAATCCTTCCAGTGAAATTGCAGGAACAAAGTTTCCTACCCGAAGCATATCATTTGCAAAATCCTCATCGATCAGTGTTGCATTTGTGAAGGAAAGGAAGATACAGTCATTATGTTTCTCGCAAAGACGGATCAGATCCTTTTTTCTTACAAGTGGCTCTCCGCCTGTGTAAATATACATATAAACGCCAAGCTCCTTACCCTGGCGGATGATGTCATCGATCTCATCGTAGGTGAGGTTCAGCTTGTTTCCATACTCTGCTGCCCAGCATCCTGTACAGTGCAGGTTACATGCACTTGTTGGGTCAAGAAGGATTGCCCACGGGATATTACAGCCATATTTCTCACGGCATTCATCCTGTTTCTTCCAGCCTGCAAGATTTGCATTGATAAAGAAGTTTGCAACCAGAGTTTTCATAACATGCGGATCAATATCAGTTACCAATCTATGAATAAACGGATAATACGGATGTTCCGGATTAGAAATGGCTGCGCGGATCATTGCTCTCTGTGTAGGAAATCCACCACCGGAAAATTTATCTGCCCAGTCCATGATCTTGATAAAATTCTTATCCGGATCTTTATAAACATAATTGAATGCCTGTTCAAGTCCGAATTTCTTAAGTGTGTTCATTGCGCTCATACTATCTCTCCTTATTTCTCTCAATGTAAATATGCAATCTAGCTAAACGGACATCTTCATTCCGTCACACTGCATTTCGAGTACCAAAGCTTTCTTACTATCTTTGCCTGACTCATGGTGTTACTGTACGTTTTTTCCATTTGAATAACAATAGACAATATAATTGGCATGACCAAAAACTAGGCAAATCTGTTAAAATGCCTAAATATTATTGGCATTTATTCTAAATAACATTAGTTATTTTTGTGCATACTTACTTCACGATGTTTATCCATATAAAAAACACCCTGGCAAAGGCAGAAATATCTTCCGCCCTGCTTCGGGTGTTTTTGATTTATCTTATTACTTTACTACGATATTGATGATCTTCTTCGGTACGTAAATCTCTTTGATGATATTTCCGGAAATCTTATCTGCAACTGCCTTCTTTCCTTCGGCAATCGCATCTTCTTTGGAGATTTCTGCCGGAATACTGATAACAGCCTTGGTCTTGCCGTTGATCTGAACCGGAACCTCGATCTCATCATCCTTCATAAGCTCCTCATCGTGAGCCGGCCACTGTGCATGGAAAACGGAATCCTCATGACCAAGCTTCTCCCAGATCTCCTCTGCAATATGAGGAACAAATGGCGCAAGAAGAATGGTAACTGTCTCGATGGTTTCTTTGTCAACAGCGCCGTCGTTCTGCTTTGCGATAGCGATCAGCTTGTTTGTGTATTCCATAAATCCGGACACTACGGTATTCAGGCTGAAGGCCTCAAGTCTGCTGGTGATATCGTATACCATCTTATGACGGGTCTTCTCCATCTCTTTGGTAGCCGGGATATCTTTCTCAATGCTGTCAAGAGCCAGATTCCAGAAACGTTTCAGGAATCTGGATACACCATCGATTCCTCTATCATCCCATTCTGCATCCAGTTCCGGCGGTCCTACGAACAGCTCATACATACGTAAAGAATCACATCCGTAATCATTTACAAGATCATCCGGTGAAATAACATTTCCTTTGGATTTACTCATCTTGATTCCGTTTTTACCTGTGATCATACCCTGATTGAACAGCTTGACAAACGGCTCATCGAAATCAATAGCTCCGATATCATACAGGAACTTGGTGTAGAATCTGGAGTACAGAAGATGAAGAACAGCATGCTCTACACCACCGATATACATATCTACCGGCAGATATTTATCAGCTTTCTCTTTGGAAACCAGTTCTTTATTATTCTTATTATCTACATAACGGAGGAAATACCAGGAAGATCCTGCCCACTGAGGCATGGTGTTTGTCTCACGTTTTGCGGGAGCACCACAGCATGGGCATGTGGTATTTACCCACTCGTCAATAGCTGCAAGCGGTGACTCTCCGGTTCCTGTCGGCTGGTAGCTTTCTACCTCCGGAAGTCTTAACGGAAGCTGATCCTCCGGTACCGGTACCGCACCGCATTTCGGGCAGTGTACGATCGGGATCGGCTCACCCCAGTAACGCTGACGGGAAAATACCCAGTCTCTCAGTTTGTAGTTGACAGTCTTACGTCCGATACCCAGCTTCTCGATGATATGCGGTGCTTCCTTCTTCAGTACGGAAGATTCCATTCCGTTCCACTCACCGGAGTTGATCATGGTTCCGGAAGCCTCTGTGTAAGCTTCTGTCATATTCTGAATTTCTTTACCATCTTTTGCGATAACCTGGATGATCGGAATATCGAATTTCTTTGCGAACTCAAAGTCACGGTCATCATGAGCAGGTACACACATGATAGCACCTGTACCATAATCAGCAAGTACATAGTCAGAAAGCCAGATTGGAAGCTTCTCGCCGTTCAGCGGATTGATCGCATAAGTACCTGTGAACACACCGGTCTTCTCTTTATCCTGAAGACGGTCTACATTGGATTTCATGGAAGCATCAAAGATATATTTCTCTACAGCCTCTCTTGTCTCGTCTGTTGCAAGAGATTTTGCAAGAGCATGCTCCGGTGCAAGTACCATGAATGTTGCTCCATGAAGAGTATCCGGTCTTGTTGTATAGACCGTGATCTTCTCTTCTCTTCCCTCAACCGGGAAATCGACCTCTGCGCCGTAGGATTTGCCGATCCAGTCTGTCTGCATCTTTTTAACCTTCTCCGGCCAGTCCAGTTTATCCAGATCACTTAAAAGTCTGTCTGCATATTTTGTGATGCGGAGCATCCACTGACGGAGGTTCTTTTTGGTAACCGGAGTGCCACAACGCTCGCAGCATCCGTTTACAACCTCTTCATTTGCAAGACCTGTCTTACAGGAAGGGCACCAGTTGATCGGGAACTCCTTCTCATATGCAAGCCCCTCTTTGAACATTTTTACAAAGATCCACTGTGTCCATTTATAGAATTCCGGATCTGTTGTGTTAACCTCCATATCCCAGTCATAGATCGCTGCGATATCGTTGATCTGACGTTTGATATTTTTGATGTTTGCTGCTGTAGATACTGCCGGATGAACACCCATCTTGATGGCATAGTTCTCAGCCGGGAGACCAAAAGCATCCCATCCCATCGGATGGATCAGGTAATAACCCTGGAGCATTTTATAGCGGCTCCATACATCAGAGATCACATAGCCTCTCCAGTGTCCTACATGAAGACCGTTTCCGGACGGATACGGGAACATATCCAGACAGTAGTATTTCGGTTTCTTGCCATCATTGACATTTACCGGCTTTTTCTCCCAGTTTGTGCGCCATTTCGCTTCGATGGCTCTATGGTTATAAGGTGCAGCCATTTTTTTATTCCTCCTGACAAATTACTCAGTATTAATACTTTAATGCTTTCACACACTGCTATTAATTTTAACTACTTATGATGTATTTGTCAAACAAAAATCCAAAAACAGCCTTTTTCCATCAAAATATACATGAACCTGCAATCCTGGCCTGGTTTAGTTGACGCTTCTTTTTTCACATG
The DNA here is from genome assembly GCF_900101315.1 of Blautia sp. SF-50. NCBI lineage: Bacteria > Bacillati > Bacillota > Clostridia > Lachnospirales > Lachnospiraceae > Blautia > Blautia sp. SF-50. The sequence continues at coordinate 67,440 of NZ_FMUW01000006.1, read as the reverse complement.
ATATAATTTCCTGCATGTATTTTCCTATATTATACATACCATACATATTTATCTTAGGAGGGAACGCATAAATGAAATCTTTTTATTCCTGGTACCGGAAGCATATTACCGGTGCGATCTTTACAGGACTGATCCTGGGTATCCTCACAGGACTTTTCCTGGCCGGACGGTTTGAACCTGTCCTCACTGTGACCAGTCTGATCGGAAGTATCTACATGAACGCCCTGAACATGATGATCTTTCCCATGGTCTTCTGTTCCATTGTCATTGGAATCTGTTCCATCGGAAACGCACGTACTACCGGCAAGATCACTGCAGCATCCATGATCTATTTTCTCTGCACAACGGCACTTGCCAGCCTGTGCGGACTGATCATCCCGAGACTGATCCATCTCGGAAAGGGAGTCAAATTTGAGATGGCAACAGCCGATATCCAGGCTACAGAAATGAGCAGTATCCTTGACACCCTGAAAAACCTGATCCCTTCCAACCCAATCGCCGCATTTGCTGACGGAAACATGCTCCAGGTTCTGGTGTTTGCCCTGATCATCGGTTTCACACTGATCGCAGTCGGTGAAAAAGGAACTCCATTCCTTAATCTGATTGATTCCATCAATGAAGTATGCCTGAAGATCATCACAACCATCATGTACTTTACACCCATCGGTGTTTTCTGTACCATCGTACCGGTTGTGGAAGCCAACGGAACTGAAACGATCATTTCCCTTGCAACACAGCTTGTCATTCTGTATGTGGCATTCTTTGGCTTCGCTATTGTAGTGTATGGTTTCTCTGTAAAGCTGATCGGCAAACAGAGTCCGCTGAAATTCCTGAAAGCGATCCTGCCAGCAGCACTGAACGCCTTCGGAACCTGCTCAAGCTCCGCAACCATTCCATTAAGCAAGCAGTGTATGGAAGAAGAAATGGGCGTATCCAACCAGATCACCAGCATCGCCATTCCTCTTGGTGCTACCGTTAATATGGATGCTGTATCTATCCTGATGTCCTTTATGATCATGTTCTTTGCAAACGCCTGCGGGATCCATGTAAGTATTCCTCTTATGATCATTATCCTTCTTGCAAACGTACTGCTTTCCGTTGGTACTCCAGGTGTTCCCGGTGGTGCTATCGCATCTTTCGCAGCACTGGCAACTATGGCCGGACTTCCTGCCGGAGTTCTTGGTGTTTATATCAGCATCAATACCCTCTGTGATATGGGCGCCACCTGTGTCAATGTTATCGGTGACATGGCATGCTGCTCTGTACTGAAAAATGTTATCCAGATTGAGGAAGAAGCATAAACAAATCTTTCTGAAGTGTTATTTAAACAGAATGCGAATTACTTTACATAAAACATTTTATGTAAAGCAGCAATAGCAAAAGCCGTAAGATATATGTTTAAGAAACTTTCACATATACTTACGGCTTTTCTGTTTATCAACTGTTCACATCCTGTATTCTTTATACTGTTTAACGTAAATGATGTAACACAGAAATTTATATTTCATTTTGCTGACTTTATTTTTTCAGAACACGGTAATTTTCTTCTCTGTCGTAATCCTTATGGACCCCATCGTCCTCATATAAGGTATACTCCGCACCTTCATATCCGAGAAGCTGCATATTTTTTGTATCCAGAGCTGCCACACATTCCGCTGCTTCTGCAACCGGAATACATTTTCCCTTCCGGATAAACAACGGAATCTCATTCAGTGCCACCTCTACATAATGAACACCCTTTTCAAGGATCTCCTCTGCAATGGTTCCATCCGGAAGGAATTTCACAAACTTCATCTCCTCTGGAAGATATACATAACGGCCTCTTGCGTTCTGTTCATAAACCGGAGCGATCATGATCTCATTTCCAAGAAGCAGCTGGTCTTCCACATGTACAGCAATCTTATCCTCCGGATAAACAAAGCCCAACGGCCGGAAATACATATCATCGTTCAGAGCCGCCTTCATATATTCACTGTAAAGATACGGAATAAGACGATATCTTACACCGATCACATGACGGAAATCTTCCACATTTTCAAACTGGTAGCATTCCTGCTCTCTGGTACCGATCGCTGTATGATCACGCATCAGCGGTGTGAATACTCCAAGTGCCAGGAAACGAAGCAGCAGTTCTCTTGTTGTATCAGCGCCAAATCCACCCAGATCTGCTCCTGCATACAGGAAACCACACATATTCAGAGATGGCATCATCTTCAGGTTCAAAAGGATATGAGCCCACCAGGATTTATTATCGCCGGTCCAGATCCCACCATAACGATGCATACCAATATAGGATGATCTGGAGAACATCAGAAAACGTTTTTCCGGATCGATCCGTTCAAAAGCCTCCCCTGCTGCTCTGGTCATATTGTAGCCAAACAGGTTATGGACTTTGTCATGCCGGATCTTTCTGCCATCCACATTATGGTAAAATCTCCGATAATCTTCCGGATTGTTTGCAACATTGCGAAGTGCACTCTGCATCTTCCAGATATGGATCTTTCCTTCCGTATCTTTTGCAAATTCTCCTGCAAGCTCTTTGACCTCTTTCATTCCCTCTGTGGAATAGAAGATCGCCGGCTCATTCATATCGTTCCAGAAACCGTCGATTCCCTTCTCGATCAGGAAACGGTATTTGTCACCGAACCATTTTCTGGCATCTTTGTTCAATACATCCGGAAAATGAGTATCCCCCGGCCATACAGCAGCTACAAAATCACTGCCGTCCTCTCTCTGGCAGAAGTAGTGGTTTTTGACACCCTCCTCATAAACATCGTATCCCGGCTCTACCTTGACGCCGGCATCGATGATCGGGATCAGACGGATATCCTGATCCTTCAGTTCCTTTACGAATTCCGGAAAATCCTGAAAATTCTCTTCACTTAATGTAAAGTCCTTATAAGACTGCATATAATCAATATCCATATAGATCATATCAATAGGAATATGATTTTCACGATATCCAGCTGCAACCTTCCGGAAATCCTCTTTTGTAGTATAGCCCCATCTGCTCTGGCCAAATCCAAAGGCAAATTTCGGCGGGATATAGCTTCTTCCGATCACATGACGGAACTGCTTTACAATATCATAGGGACTCTCCCCTTCGATCACATAAAGCTTCAGGTCTGCATTTTCGCAGGTTACCTTCATGGTATCCATTCTGGTATAGCCAATGTCAAAGGTGATCGCTGCCGGATAGTCAAAAAACATTCCAAAGGTTTCTTTTCCGGACACAATGATAAGATTATGTGCACCGTACAGGGAATGTTTATCCTCTGTATGCTCCGGATCATCGGTACAGTTACTGGTGTAAATGAATCCTCTCTTGTTGATACCGCGGTTGGATTCTCCCAATCCGTAGACGATATCCTCTTCATCCATGATATAAGTAAAAGAAAATCCATCTTCTGCACAGATTTCTCCATATCCTGGCTTTCCTTCTGCTGTCTCAATGTTTTCTGTCAGTGCCTCAGTCTCAAAGGGCTCTCCATATACATATTTTTTTATCATTTTTCCCTCTCCTGTTACAGATTTCTGTAAAGAACAAATGCCTCATAAGGTTTCAGGACCACTTTCTTTCCAAAATCCTTTCTTCCAAGATTTGTGATCAGACATTCTGCATTTTTCTGAAATTCTTCCGGAATTTCCATTTCTGCCACATGCTCACTGAAATTGCAGACTGTGAGAAGCTTCTCTCCCTCAAGGGTTCTGGTATATGCAAAAATCTGATCATGCTCTCTGTAAAGTGCCTCAAAAGTGCCGTAAACGATCACCGGTTTTTCTTTTCTTAAACGGATCAGCTTCTGATAATAATGGAAAATAGAATTCGGATCTGAAAGCTGCTGCTTCGCATTGATCTCCTTATAATTAGAGTTTACCCTGATCCATGGCGTTCCCTCCGTAAAGCCGGCCTGATGAGAATCCTCCCACTGCATTGGTGTTCTGGCATTGTCACGTCCTCTCAGCATCAGGCACTTCATCATATATTCCGGTGTATAAATACCTGCTTCTGTATATTCATGGAAATACTGAATACTCTCGATATCACGATAATCCTTAAGCTCTGTAAAATAAGCATTGGTCATTCCAAGCTCTTCTCCCTGATAAACATAAGGAGTTCCCTGCATCATATGAAGACAGGTTGCCAGCATCTTGGCTGAAGTTTCCCTGTATGCCGGATTATCATTTCCAAATCTGGAAACACTTCTTGGCTGGTCATGATTTCCAAGAAACAGACTGTTCCATGCTTTTCCCGCAAGCTCTTCCTGCCATTTGATCATAACCTTTTTAAATTCCTGGAAATCGTATTTCTCGGTAGTCCATTTACCATGGTCTGATCCCTGGTCCTCTACATGCTCAAACTGAAACACCATGTTCAGCTCATTCCTGTCCTCACCTGCATATTTCTGTGCCTCTTCGATAGTCACACCGGAGGTTTCTCCAACTGTCATCACATCGTATCGGGATAAAACCTCTCTGTTCATTTCCTGAAGAAACTCATGGACCCTCGGGCCATGGACGCAGTAAGGACCAAAATCACCGTATAATCCTCCATTCATTTCTCCATCCGGATATGACTGATCCTTGGAGATCATGCTGATCACGTCCATTCGGAAACCGTCGATTCCTTTTTCACACCAGAAATTCATCATATCGTAAACTTCCTGACGAACCTTTTCATTTTCCCAGTTCAGATCCGGCTGTTTTCTTGAAAACAGGTGAAGATAATACATCTCTGTCTGAGGATCATACTCCCATGCAGGTCCTCCGAACGCACTTCCCCAGTTATTCGGTTCTTTTCCATTCACCGGCTCTCTCCAGATATAGTAATCCCTGTAAGGATTATCTTTGGATTTCCTGCTTTCAATAAACCAGTTGTGTTCATCGGAAGTATGGTTTACGACCAGATCCATGAGGATCTTAATGCCCCGTTTATGCGCTTCTTCAAGAAGCTTTTCATAATCCTCCATGGTTCCATATTCTTTATAGATCCTGCGGTAATCGGAAATATCATAGCCATTGTCATCCTGCGGAGATTCCAGCATGGGTGAGATCCAGAGAACATTTACTCCCAGTTCTTTCAGATAGTCCAGTTTTTCTATAATCCCGGGAATATCACCAATTCCGTCTCCGTTGCTGTCCTTAAAACTTCTCGGGTAGATCTGATATACCACGCTTTCTTTCCACCAGTTTTTTTTCATGGTAAATTGCCTCCTTTTTCTGTTGATTCTGAAATCAGCATATCCTATCCCACCTTTAAAATCAATAAGTTTCTCGTGAAACTTAAATTACTGCCAAACTTTTCTGTTTTTTTTATGCAGTTTTAACAATAAAGCACTACTGGCCTCTAAAAATAATTTCCAACCGTATTTCGATGATGTGCCAGGAAAAGTCATCACAACATAAAAAAAGAGATCCTGCTACTCTTTTACAGAATCTCTCTTTACAAGCCAGACAGGGCTTTTTACATTTTTTTCGGCAGGTTCCTTTCCCTCTGCCATAAGAAGCAGCTTCCGCAAGGCCAGAACTGCTTTCTGATGAACATCCTGATGAATGGTGGTCAGCTTTGGCCTGACGATCTGCGCATAAAAATTATCATCAAAGCCGGTAATGGAAATCTGATCCGGAATCCGGATTCCCCTGTCTGTAAAAAAATTGATGGCCTCCACAGCTGTGTAATCCGAAGAAAATGCCAGTGCCTTTGTCTCCAGAAAATGAGGCAGCAGCTCTTCATATTTTTTCAGTCTGCGCCGGGGTTCCTGGGGAACCACCACATAGCGGGAGCGGCTGCAGAAACCGCCATTTTTTTCCATAGCCTGTTTGAATCCAAGCCATCTGGCATAATCACTGTCCTGCTCTGTTTCCGCAACAAAAAGTGCCCGGTGGTATCCACAGGAATACAGATATTCCCCGATCTGATATCCGCCGGAATAATCATCCACTCCTACATTCTGAAAGCTATATCCACCCTTCGGATAGGCATCGATCAATACCATTTTTTTATTCAGCTTTCTGGAAAGCTGATGATACTGTTCTTCATTATACCCTATAATGATAAGACCCTCTACATTCCAACGGGATGCCATATCTACCACATTATCGATCCGTTCACCGCCAATGAGCATAATATAATAGCCTCTGTTTTCTGCTTCGACCTGCAGCGTTCCGGTGATCTCTCCCACAAAAGAATCCTGCAGAGACTGCATACCATGAATGAAGGAAAAACCAAGAACCACTCCAATGATCCTTGAGCCGTGTCCGGATAGCATCACAGATCCCATGTGGGGAACATAATTCTGCTCCTTCAGGATCGCCGTGATCCGGTCAATGGTGCTCTGTGAAACCCGTTTTGTATTTCCATTGATCACATTGGATACGGTTGTACGACTGACACCTGCCATATCCGCGATATCCTGCAGCCTTATCATTTCATTGAATACTGCATCAGCTCATAATGAAGCTCACAGCCCTCATAGATTTCTGCCGGAAGTAATGCTCTGGCAACTACTTTCAGTTCCTCCTCCGGCTGGTCCACACGCTTCAAATGTGCATAATCTCCGTCAATCTGTTCCACGATATAATCACATACTAACATTTTTTGTCCTCTCTCTTTTCTTTTTTGCTCATACTTCAATAACCTGTATGAGCACAATTCGTTTCTCTGACTGCTTATTCACGAATGCATCTAAAAACAGGCTACAGCAAATGCTGCAGCCTGTCAACTCTTTATTCTGCCCTCAAAAAATATCTCTGTTTATTCGTCAGCGCCGTCGACCTTACTTGCACGTGCTGCGATTTCTTTCTCCTGGATATCACTCGGAGCCTGCTCATAGCGTGCAAACTCATAGGAGAAATCTCCGCTTCCACCGGTCATGGAACGAAGTACTGTGGAATAACCATAAATCTCAAGCAGCGGAACATCTGCCTCAATAATGGTATTTCCTTCGTGATCCGGATTCATTCCAAGAACACGGCCACGTCTCTTGTTCAGATCACCCATAACATCACCGGTATATTTATCCGGAACGGTAACCTTCATGGAGATGATCGGCTCAAGAAGTACAGGAGAAGCCTCCATAAAGCCCTTCTTGAAGGCAAGGATCGTTGCCATCTTAAATGCCATCTCAGAAGAATCTACCGGATGATAAGATCCATCGTAAAGGGTTGCCTTCACACCAACAACCGGATATGCAGCCAGAGGTCCCTTGAGAACACATTCCTGAAGTCCCTTCTCAACAGCCGGGAAGTAATTCTTCGGAACTGCACCACCTACAACTACCTGCTCAAATACATAAGGTGTTTCCAGATCGCCGGATGGCTCAAAGCGCATCTTAACATGACCATACTGTCCGTGTCCGCCGGACTGTTTCTTATGTTTGCCTTCTACATCTGACTTCTTGCGAAGTGTCTCACGGAACGGAACCTTCGGTTTGGAAAGTTCCACATCTACTTTATAGCGTTCTTTCAGCTTGCTGACAACGATATCCAGATGCTGATCGCCCATACCATAGATCAGGCTCTGGCGGTTAGCACTGTCATTGACAACCTTAAGAGTTCTGTCCTCTGTCATCATCTTGGCAAGGGACTGTGCGATCTTATCCTCATCGCCCTTCTTCACTGCCTTAAATCTCTTATATGTATATGGTGTGGAAAGTACAGCCTTCGGATAAAGGATCGGATTCGCCTTGGTTGCAAGGCTGTCACCGGTCTGTACACTGCCAAGCTTGGCAATGGCACCGATATCCCCTGCAAAAAGCTCCGGAACTTCGATCGGTTTGGAACCTTCCATGACATAAAGCTTGTTTACACGCTCCTCTGTTCCTTTCTCTACATTAAGAAGTGTATCATCGGATTTCAGCACACCGGAGCATACCTTGATCAGAGAATATTTACCAAGGAACGGATCCGCGATGGTCTTAAATACATAGGCCGATTTTGCCTTGGCAAAGTCATAATTGGCCTCAAAGATCTCGTTAGTCTTCTGTGCGATACCATTGCAGGAACGTCCGCTTGGGCTTGGGAAGTAACCGCAGATATCATCCAGAAGGTTAGATACACCGCGAAGGTTCACCGGTGATCCCATGCATACCGGAACAATACTTCCATCCTGTACATTGGTTGCAATAGCGGCGGAAACCTCTGCTACGGAGAAGGTATCTCCCTCAAAATAACGATCCATAAATTCTTCGCTGGTCTCTGCAACAGACTCCATCAGAGTTTCATGGTATTTCTCCAGGTATTCGGTCAGGTAATCAGGAACCGGGCATTCTTCCTTGCCGGCCTTGTCAATGTATCTTCTTCCGGCCTGTTTCACAACATTGACATATCCTACGAACTTGCCGTCCTCACGGATCGGAAAATGAAGGGGAGCGATTCTCTTGCCATACAGCTCTGTCAGCTCTTCCACAACCTCACGATAGCTGACATCATCCACATCCATATCTGTAACAAAGATCATACGCGGAAGTTTATATTTCTCGCAGAGATTCCATGCCTTCTGTGTTCCTACCTGAACACCGGCCTTACCGGAAACAACGATGATCGCTGCATCTGCGGCACTGACTGCTTCCTCTACTTCTCCCACAAAATCGAAATATCCAGGTGTATCCAGCACATTTACTTTCATCTTATCCCATGGTACCGGAATCAAAGAAGTTGTGATGGAAAAATGTCTCTTTATTTCTTCCTTGTCATAATCGCTGACAGTATTGCCATCCTCAACACGTCCGAGTCTGCTGGTCATACCTGCCAGATAAGCCATTGCCTCAGCCAGTGTTGTTTTGCCTGCGCCACCATGACCTAATAGGACTACATTTCTGATTCGGTCTGTTCTGAAAACGTCCATATGTAATACCTCCCTGTTTGTCTTACTTAATATGTTCACATTTTACTAAATTTCCATGCAAATTTCAAGTATTTTATTCAATTTTGACAACTTTTTTTCAGAAAGTTTTTCGTATTACCGTCAATTAACACAGAACAGTCGTCTATCTTTCAGAATTTCCGGTTTACATACTTTTTCACGGCATCCACAGAACGGTTCAGTACCAGCTCTTCCGGAAAATCCAGTTTGGTCAGAAGGTCTCTGGCAAGATCAAATTCCCCGATCAGAAGGTCAAAATGGGCATCACTGTCCATAACCACAGGTACCCGATATTTTTTGCAGTATTCCAGCATGATGGTATCATTCTCCACTGCATTCTCACGGTTACAGTCAGGGTCCATGGAGTGATTGTTCAGCTCCAGGACTTTACCGTATTCTCTGGCTCCCTGTACAAGCGCCTCATAGTCAACCTCGTATCTTCCGTCATCCGGATGTCCGATGATATTGACACACGGATTCTTCATAGCATTAAGATAGGCCTCCGTATTCTCCTGTCTGCTGCCTGGTCTGATGCATGGAACATGAAGACTTGCAATGACCACGTCCAGCTTCTCCAGAGTTTTCTGCTCAAGATCTACCGTTCCCGCCGCATCCAGGATATTTACCTCCGAACCCAGAAGCAGCTGGATCCCGTACATTTCACGGGGTACTACCTTTATATTCTGGAAATAAAACTTATGACAGGTTCCGGGCATTTTCGGTGCATGCTCTGTGATTCCCAGGAGTTCAAGACCTTTATCGGAAGCAGCCCTGGCCATCTCGCGAAGTGTGCAGTATGCATGTCCGCTGGCTACGGTATGTGTGTGAAGATCCATAACTGACTGATATTTCATGATAAATTCTCCTCTGTATCTTATATTGTTTTTTTCTTATTATATTATACGTCCGAAATCTCCGATTTCTCAAGCCTTTTTCTATTGTTACTGTTCACTCCGTTCTCAGCAACACGCTTCGCGATGCACAGAATTTATGCTGATCGCATAAATTCACGCGGTATGTCTCGGGTTTTCCGTGACCTTCGCTCACAAAAAACACCTCGCGGAATATTACCAATGAACAGTAACTTTCTATTACTCTTCCCTGTTCGCAAAACATTACCGGTAAACAGCTATAAAAATGGCCTTCCTGTTTCCGCTAACATTTGTTGACATTTTTCACACTTTCTTTTACAATATAGTCGTGATTTACACTATTAAAGAATAAAAGTAAAAAGTAACCTGAAAGGACTCTGAAGTACTATGAAAACCATAGGTTTTATCGGCCTTGGACTGATCGGCGGCTCCATTGCCAGAACCATACGAAAATTTCACCCGGATTATCGCCTGCTTGCCTTTGACAAAGACAGAAGTGCTCTGGCAGAGGCAGTCAGTTTAAACGTGATCAACGGGATCTGCGATATTGACGATGAGCAGTTACATAACTGTGATTATCTTTTTCTCTGTGCACCTGTAGAATTTAATGTGGAATACATGGAAAAGATCAAAGATTCTCTTGGAAAGAACTGTATCCTCACAGATGTAGGCAGTGTAAAAAGCGTTATCCACGAAAAAGTAACCGAGCTCGGACTTGAAGGACGCTTCATCGGCGGTCATCCTATGGCAGGCTCCGAACGCAGCGGTTTTTCCAATTCCAGTGATCATCTTCTGGAAAATGCTTATTATATCATCACTCCGGGAGGAGAAGTTGCTTTGGAAAAAATTTCTGATTTCACAGAACTGATCTCCTCTCTTGGTGCGATCCCCCTTGTTATCACTGCAGAAGAACATGATTTCATCACGGCAGGAGTCAGCCACCTTCCTCATATCGTAGCCTCCGCTCTTGTAAATCTTGTAAATCTTCTGGATAACGACGCCCAGTATATGAAAATGATCGCAGCCGGCGGTTTCCGTGATATCACACGTATTGCCTCTTCTTCACCGGTTATGTGGGAACAGATCTGTCTGGAAAATCAGAAAAACATTTCCACGGTTCTGGATGAATTTATCCGTATGCTGATCCAGATCCGCTGTTCCATTGACAACAAAGAAGCCGACAACATCTTTGACATGTTTGCAAGCTCCAAGGATTACCGTGACTCCATTGACATTGTAGACAACAGCCTGATCCCCCGCTCCTATGTCCTTTATATCGATGTGGCAGATGAGGCCGGTGCCATTGCAACCATTGCAACCATCCTTGCAACAGAAAAGGTCAGCATCAAAAATATCGGTATTATCCACAACCGAGAATTTGAAGATGGCGTTCTGAAGATCGAATTTTATACAGACGCAGCTCTGGAGCAGGCTAAAGTGCTTCTTACAAAACGTAATTACAAGATCTGCGAACGCTGATATATAAACGGCAGCAGATATCCGATCTGCTGCCATGTATTTCAAAAATAACAATACAGGCAGGTACTAATATGGAAATCAAAAAAGCAAAAAAATTATCCGGCTCTCTTGCCATTCCCGGAGATAAATCCATTTCTCACAGAGCTGTCATGTTCGGCTCTCTTGCAGAAGGCACTACCAAAATCACAAATTTTCTGGAGGGTGCAGACTGTCTCTCTACTATTTCCTGTTTCCGGAAAATGGGTATTAACATTGAAAATACAGAAGGAGAGATTCTGGTCCACGGAAAAGGTCTCCATGGTCTCTGTGCTCCGTCAGAGACTCTTGACGTCGGTAACAGCGGTACTACCACCCGCCTCATCTCCGGGATCCTTGCAGGACAGGACTTTGTATCAGAGCTTACCGGCGATGCTTCCATCCAGAAACGCCCTATGAAACGGATCATGACTCCGCTTTCCCAAATGGGTGCCGATATCGTAAGTCTCAACGGAAACGGATGTGCACCGCTTAAGATCTCCGGAAAAAAGCTCCATGCCATCCACTACAATTCTCCGGTAGCATCTGCCCAGGTAAAATCCTGCGTACTTCTTGCCGGAATGTACTCTGACGGCATTACCCGTGTAACAGAGCCGGTCCTTTCCAGAAATCACACGGAGATCATGCTGAATTACTTTGGCGCCAATGTAACCGCAGAGGGAACAACAGCATCCATCAAACCGGACCCATCTCTTTACGGACGTGAGATCCTGGTTCCGGGAGATATCTCTTCTGCAGCTTATTTTATTGCAGCAGGTCTTCTTGTTCCCAACAGTGAGATCCTTCTGAAAAATGTGGGGATCAATCCGACCCGTGACGGCATCCTCCGTGTATGCAGGGCCATGGGAGCAGATATCACTCTTCTCAATGAAACCACAGAGGGCGAACCTACTGCCGATCTTCTGATCCGCTCCTCTGCGCTTCACGGGACCACAATAGAAGGCGCGATCATTCCTACTCTGATCGATGAACTTCCGATGATCGCCGTTATGGCAGCTTTTGCAGAAGGAACCACTGTTATCCGGGATGCACAGGAGCTTCGTGTCAAAGAGTCCGACCGCATCCAGGTTATGACGGAAAATCTTCGGAAAATGGGCGCAGATATCCAGGAAACCGAAGATGGCATGATCATTCATGGTGGAAAAGCCCTTCATGGCGCAGAGATCGATTCTCATCTGGATCACCGTGTAGCCATGTCTTTTGCAGTAGCAGGACTGCTTTGTGAGGGAACACTTTCCATCAAAAACGGAGAATGTGTCAACATCTCCTATCCGGAATTCTATTCCGATCTTTATAGTCTGGCAAAATAATTATCTTATATCCAGACAGAGAGCATTTTCATGTATCACAACATCTGTTCCATCAGATGACAGTGCATAAAATGCTCTCTTTTTTTGTATTTCGTATAATTTTTATTTATTATGGATATCATAATTCCAAAATGAAACCATTTTTTTGATAAATTTTATCATTTTTCCCACTTTCCAAATTCCTACTATTATGGTATTATTTTTTCGGAAAATAATTATTTCCAGAGAGGAGCAACGATTATGAAAATTTTGTTTTATGACACCAAGAGCTACGATAGGGAATTTTTTGAGAAGCTGCTTCCATCTTATCCAGGCATTGAAATTAAATTCATTGAAGCAAATATCCATGAAGAAACCGCAGCTCTTGCCCACGGCTACGATGCCATCTGTGCATTTGTAAATGCAGATCTCGGCGCACCGGTCATTGAAGAACTTCACCGCCAGGGTGTAAAACTGATCCTGATGCGCTGTGCCGGATACAATAATGTTGATCTGGAAACTACAGCAAAATGCGGGATCCAGGTGGCACGTGTTCCCGGTTATTCTCCGGAAGCAGTTGCCGAACACGCCATGGCACTGGCTCTTACCGCCAACCGGCACACCCACAAGGCATATATCAAATGCCGTGAAAATAACTTTGCACTGAACGGTCTCATGGGCGTTAACTTTTATCAGAAAACAGCCGGAATCATCGGCACCGGAAAAATCGGTCAGGCAATGGCAAAAATCTGCCGCGGCTTTGGCATGAAGGTAATTGCTTATGATCTTTTCCCTAATAAAAATCTTGACTTTCTGGAGTATGTTTCACTGGACGAACTCCTTTCCACCAGTGATCTGATCAGTCTGCACTGTCCGATGACTCCGGAAACAGAGCATCTGATCAACTCCGAAACGATTGCAAAAATGAAAGATGGTGTGATCCTTATAAATACCTCCAGAGGCGGACTGATCAAAACCGATGACCTGATCGCAGGTATCCGTGATCACAAATTCTTCGCCGTTGGTCTGGATGTTTACGAAGAAGAATCTGCATATGTATATGAAGACATGTCAAGCAGCATTCTTCCTACTTCCACGATCCAGCGTCTTCTGTCCTTCCCAAATGTGACCATGACCTCACATCAGGGATTCTTTACGGTAGAAGCACTGACCAATATTGCGGAGACAACCCTGGAAAACGCAAAAACTTTTATGGATGGAGCTGAAATGAAAAATCTGGTCCACTGATCAGTCTCAGACCTGACATGCAAAATCCCCCGGATACTGATCGTTTATCTGTATCCGGGGGTCTTATTTTGTTCTTTTGATTTTAATAGATCTCGTCAAAAGACTGTCCGTCATCGTCTGTGTAATAAATGCGCTTTGCATCCTGAGTGAAGATCAGCTTCTGTTTCCCTGCATCATCAAGGCTGCACTGCTGATAGGTTACGCCCTCCTCTACCGGAAGCATACTGTCTGCATTATCATAGTCTGCAGCAGTCAGATTGGAGGGTACATGGCCATACTCATAAATGTACTGGGCCACTTCATCTTTATCTGTATAGGTGCCATTTTCATCCAGTTTCTTTTCGCTCTGTGAGTCTGCTGCATCCGATGAAGCGGACCCATCTGTGTCTCCTGATCCTGCAGCATTTTCAGAATCCTGCAGCTGCTCCAGGTCGCTTTCATCAGCTACTGCCATCTCATCGTCACCATTCTGGTCCATGGCCTCCACTTCATCCTCACTCAGAGGTTCCAGGTCATCCTGAAAAGCAGATTCGTCATATTTTTCCTTATCTTTGCAGCCTCCCAGCATCATCGCTGCCACCCCGGCAAGCACCAGGATAAAATATCTGAACTTTTTCATGGATCAATCTCCTTTCATGGAATATCGTTCTCGTAAAAGTGCAATTTCTCTTTTCCATCCTTCATCATCATTTGGTGTCTCCAGAATAAAGGGAATTCCCTCAAGAGCCGGATGGCACACCACATTCACAAGTGCATCCAGGCCGATCTGACCTTCGCCGATCTTTGCATGACGATCCTTATGACTGCCCAGTCCGTTTATACTGTCGTTAAGATGAACAGCCTTCAATCTGGAAAGGCCGATCACCCGGTCAAACTCATCAAGAACACCATCCAGATCATGGACAATATCATAACCGCCATCCCATACATGACAGGTATCCAGGCAGACACCCAGTTTATTATTTTTTTCCACCCTGTCAATGATATCACGAAGCTCCTGAAACGTTGCTCCTACTTCTGAACCCTTGCCAGACATAGTTTCCAGAAGGACGGTCGTACTCTGTTCTTCTGTAAGGACATCATTGAGGATTTCCGCAATTTTGGTAATTCCCGTCTCAGTTCCCTGCCCTACATGACTGCCCGGGTGAAAATTATAATAATTTCCCGGTGTATATTCCATACGTTTCAGATCATCTGCCATGATCTCTCTTGCAAAATCTCTCAGATTTTCTTTTGCGGCACAGGCATTCATGGTATACGGTGCATGTGCCACCAGCTTTCCAAAATGATTTTCCCTGGAAAGCTCCAGAAATCTTTCCACATCTGCAGGATCGATCTCTTTTGCCTTGCCTCCTCTGGGATTGCGGGTAAAAAAAGCGAACGTGTTTCCACCGTTTTTCAGCATCTGACGCCCCATGGCAGCATAGCCTTTGGACGAACTTGTATGATTTCCGATATATAATATCATATCAGCACCATCTCCCTGTAGTTTATATTTCTGCCTTTTGGCCTCATTATTATATCAAAAACTTCTTTTTCTGAAAAGTCCGCGATTCTTTCTTTACAATACTTACCATTCTTTCTATAATAAAGATATCTTTACATACGAAGGAGAGAAAGAATGGCAAACGACAATCGAAGGCGGCCGCCTCATGGCCATGATCCGGAGCAGGCACGCAGAGAAGCCGCCAGAGCACGAGAAGTACGGCGGAAGCATTCTGGTTCTGCATCCCGTAATTCCCGTTCACATTCCACTGGGACTCGCAGGAATGACATCAGCAAAAAATCCAGATATTACCAGGTACGTCGTCAGAAAATGTTTCTTGCAGCTGGCGGGATCCTGATCATACTTGTTCTTGTGATCATTTTTTCCGCACGTGCATGCATTTCTTCCCGGAAAGCTGCAGAAGCCGCCGCTTTGCAGAAGGCACAGGAAGAGGAGGCCGCAAAAAAGGCAAAAGAAGAAGCTGCTGCTGTGAAAGATCCCGTTTCACTGACGCTCAGCGTAGTCGGGGACTGCACGTTGGGTACCGATGAGACCTTTGATTATGACACAAGTCTGAACGCATGCTACGATAACAACGGCAAAGATTATTTCTTTAAGAATGTAAAAAGCATCTTTGAGGCAGATGACCTGACAATTGCCAATTTTGAAGGAACCCTCACCGATTCCGATGCCAGAGAAGATAAAACCTTTGCATTTAAAGCACCTGCCGAATATGCTCAGATACTCACCAGCGGTTCCGTTGAAGCCGTAAACACTGCAAACAATCACAGCCATGATTACGGAGAGCAGAGCTACACGGATACTCTGACTGCTCTGGATAATGCAGGCATTACACACTTCGGTTATGATGATACTGCAGTTATGGACATCAAGGGAATCAAAGTTGGTCTTGTCGGAATTTATGAACTGAAGGATCATCTTGGACGCGAACAGCAGCTGAAAGATAATATCGCAAAGGTCAAAGCAGATGGAGCAGAGCTTATAGTTGTGATCTTCCACTGGGGCAATGAGACTGAAACAGTTCCTGATACCAATCAGATGACCCTTGGCCGTCTTGCTATCGATGAAGGTGCAGATCTGGTATGTGGCCATCATCCGCATGTACTCCAGGGAATCGAAACCTATAAAGGAAAAAACATCGTCTACAGTCTTGGCAATTTCTGTTTTGGAGGAAACAGTTCTCCAAGTGATATGGACACCATGATCTTCCAGCAGACCTTCACTGTCACCTCAGAAGGCGTACAGGCTGATAACGTGACCAATATCATTCCATGTTCTATTTCTTCCGCAGATGGCTACAACAATTATCAGCCAACTCCTGCATCCGGAGATGAGGCATCCAGGATCAAATCCAAGATAGAGGAATGCAGTGCTGCGATTCCTGCCGCGGATTCTTCATCCGCTACATCGGAAGGCTCTGACAGTGAAGAATAAATAGCATAACAAAAAATAATATCCCAACAGATCCTGTAATAATGCATGTTTCCATGCTGCGATCCGTTGGGATATTATTTATATAAAAAGTAATTTTAAATCTTATTCGATCATCATGGCATCCCCGAAACTGAAGAAACGATATCTTTCCTTAACAGCTTCTTCATAAGCAGCCATAATATGTTCTTTTCCGGCAAGGGCTGAAACCAACATCAGAAGCGTGGACTCCGGCAGATGGAAATTGGTGATCAGTCCATCGATAGCTTTGAATTTATATCCAGGATAGATAAAGATCTCTGTCCATCCGCTTCCGGCCTTCACGATTCCATCCTCTCCGGCTGCGGACTCCAGGGTACGGCAGCTGGTAGTTCCCACAGAAATCACTCTTCCGCCGTTTTTCTTTGTATCATTGATCAGTTTTGCCTGATCTTCTTCCACAATATAAAACTCCGAGTGCATGTGGTGCTTTTCTACATCATCTACCTTTACCGGGCGGAAGGTTCCGAGACCTACATGTAAAGTTACATGTGCAATATTCACACCCTTCTCCTTTACTTTCTCAAGAAGCTCCGGCGTGAAGTGAAGTCCTGCGGTAGGTGCGGCAGCAGATCCCTCATTCTTTGCATATACAGTCTGATAACGGTTCTTATCCTTCAGCTTGTGGGTAATATACGGCGGCAGCGGCATTTCTCCCAGCTGATCCAGGATCTCTTCGAAAATCCCCTCATAATAAAACTGGATCAGACGGTTTCCCTCATCTACAATATCAATGATCTCACCCTTCAGGATACCGTCACCAAAAGTGATCTTTGCACCGGGACGTGCTTTTTTTCCCGGCTTTACAAGACACTCCCAGATATCATTTTCGCGGCGTTTCAGAAGCAGGATCTCGATCAGCGCTCCAGTTTCTTCCTTGTGACCATAAAGACGTGCCGGGATAACCTTGGTATCATTGATCACAAGACAGTCTCCCTTATGCAGGTAATCCAGTATATCGGTAAAATGACGATGTTCGATACTTCCATCTTTCAGGGACAGATGCATCAGTCTGGAAGAACTTCTGTCCTCCAGCGGATCCTGAGCGATCAGTTCCTGCGGCAGATCATAATAAAAATCTGATGTTTTCATAATTATTTTTCCACTTCCTCTTTCCACTGTTTGCGAAGCCTGCGGACCTCGTTCCACTCTTTGTTGGTCAGATCAGCTTTTGGTAAAAGATCCGGCCTCCATTTGGCTGTACGGATGATAGACTGCTCTCTTCTCCATTTATCCACATTGGCATGGTGTCCGGAAAGCAGCACCTCCGGAACCTTTTTGCCATGCCATTCCTCCGGGCGGCTGTACTGGGGATACTCCAGAAGATTCCCGGAAAAGGATTCCGTCTCACCGGATTCCTGATTATTCAGAACACCTGGTACCATTCTGGAAATAGAATCCATCATGACCATAGCCGGAAGTTCTCCTCCGGTAAGTACATAATCACCAATGGAAACATAGTCTGTTACGATTTCTTCCAGAACACGCTCATCAATTCCCTCATAATGACCACAGAGGAAAACCAGGTCTTCTTCCAGGGCAAACTCTTTTGCCATATCCTGATTGAAGGTTTTTCCCTGAGGAGTCAGAAAGATCACGCGGGGTTTCCTTCCAATACGTTCTGCAATGGATTCATAAGACAGATATACCGGCTCCGCCTGCATCAGCATTCCGGCTCCGCCGCCATAAGGATAATCATCTACCTTCTGGTGCTTATTGAATGCAAAATCCCGTATATTGATCGCTTCCAGTGATAACAGTCCCTTTGTAATGGCACGGCCTGTAATACTTGTGTTCATTCCATTCTCGATCATTTCCGGAAATAATGTAAGTACATGATAATTCATTTAAACAAGCCCTTTCATCAAATGTACAGTCATGGTATTTTTTTCCACATCCACATCAAGAACACAGTCATGGATCGCAGGAAGCAGGATTTCCTCGCCATCCACACGATCTACAATATAAACATCATTGGCGCCGGTCTCCATCACATCACGGAGCACTCCGAATTTCTCCCCATTCTCCAGAAGTACCTCCATTCCGATGAGATCCGCCACATAATATTCGTCCTCGCCAAGCTCCTGTGCCTCTTCACGTGGGATCCAAAGCTCACGGCCCTTATACATTTCAATATCATTGATGTTGTCAATGCCTTCAAACTTCAGGATCGCAAGATTTTTAAAAAACTTTACATTCTGAATATTCAGTCTGCGAAGCTCTTTTCCTGTGTCCAGAAGCACATATTCAATATCAAGAAAACGCTCTGCGTCATCCGTTGTCGGAAAAACTTTTACTTCACCACGGACGCCATGGGTCGTTGTAATAACTCCTACCTTTAATAAATCTTCCATTTTTGCTCCCTTTCAGAGTAAAAACAGGAGCCATGGAATCCACAGCTCCTGTCTCTTTTTCATTGCAGAATATCTACAATCACTTTTTTGCTGCTTTTTGAAGAAGCCGCTTTCACAACAGTACGGATTGCCTTGGCAATTCTGCCCTGTCTTCCGATAACCTTACCCATATCGGCCGATCCGACCTTCAGTTCAACAACAATCGCGTCGTCTTTTTCAGTCTCAGTAACGACTACTTCATCCGGATTTTCAACAAGAGATTTTGCAATTACTTCTACAAGTTGTTTCATTACATACCTCCTTGCTCCTGCCTCATTGAGGCCACAGATCCAAATCTGTCAGGTATTATTTCTCGATTCCGGCAAGTTTAAGAAGCTTAGCAACTACCTCTGTAGGCTGAGCACCAGCTGCAAGCCATTTTTTTGCTGCCTCTTCATCGATTTTGTATACGCTTGGGTCAAGGTTCGGATCATATGTTCCGATCTCTGCGATGCATCTTCCGTCACGTTTGCAGCGAGAATCTGCTACTACGATTCTATAGAAAGGTGCTTTCTTCTGTCCCATTCTTCTTAATCTGATCTTAACTGCCATTTTTGTTTTCCTCCAATTATCTTTCTGAAAATTTATTGTTATTTATTAAAAGGGAAGCTTAAAGCCGCCTCTTTTTCCCATATTCATCTTGCCGCCTGTTAATCCCGGCATCTGTTTCATCATCTTCTTGCTCTGCTCAAACTGCTTCACAAGACGATTTACTTCTGTAATATCCACTCCGGCGCCTCTGGCGATACGGTTCTTGCGTGAGATGTTCAGAATGTTAGGGTTACTTCTCTCCTGAGGTGTCATGGAAAGAATGATGGACTTGGTACGGTCCATAGCCTTCTCATCGATCATACCCTCGATATCCTTCATCTTACCGCCCATTCCGGGAAGCATGTTCAGGATACTGGAAATACCACCCATCTTGTTCATCTGCTCCATGCTGGTAAGATAATCATTGAAGTCGAAGTCCATTTTCTTCAGCTTCTTTTGCATCTCCTGAGCCTGTTCCTGATCCACAGATGCTTCCACCTTCTCGATCAGACTCATTACATCGCCCATTCCAAGGATCCTAGAAGCCATACGTTCCGGATAAAACTGTTCCAGATCTGAAAGCTTCTCTCCCATACCGACATAGAAGATCGGTTTGCCGGTCACGGCTTTAATGGAAAGCGCAGCGCCGCCTCGTGTATCACCGTCCATCTTAGTCAGGATCACACCATCAATGCCGACTTTGTCAGAAAAGTTCTGCGCCACATTTACTGCATCCTGTCCTGTCATGGCATCAACTACAAGCACTGTAGCATCTACATTCACATTCGCTTTGATATCCTCAAGCTCCTGCATCATATCCTCATCAATGTGAAGACGTCCTGCTGTATCGATGAGCACAACATTCTGCTGATTGGATTTCGCATGCTCGATAGCTGCTTTTGCAATATCCACGGGATTCTGCTTATCTCCCATGGAAAAGACCTCGACGCCCTGTTTCTCACCGTTTACCTGCAGCTGTGTGATCGCTGCCGGACGGTAAACATCACAGGCCACAAGCAGTGGTCTCTTTCCCTTGGATTTCAGTTTGCCTGCCAGCTTGGCAACCGTCGTTGTCTTACCTGCACCCTGAAGACCGACCATCATAAGAACGGTAAGATCCATTCCCGGTTTGATTGGAAGCTCTGTTGTCTCACTTCCCATCAGGTTGACCAGCTCATCATTTACGATCTTGATCACCATCTGTCCCGGATTCAGACCATTCATAACATCCTGTCCGATAGCCTTTTCCTGAACGGATTTCGTAAACTGCTTAACGACCTTAAAGTTAACATCCGCTTCCAGAAGCGCCATCTTAACTTCCTTCAGTGCTACCTTGACATCAGCCTCTGTGAGACGGCCCTTGCCCTTCAGCTTCTTAAATACATTCTGCAGTTTATCTGTTAAACTCTCAAATGCCATTGATCATAACTCCTCTAATATCACATTGGAAATTGCCGCAATATCTTCGGCGTGGTACTTGTCAGCCAGTTCATGGATCTTTATGACCTGACTGCGGATGTTCAGGAATTTCTCGACCAGATGAAGCTTCTCTTCATATTCTTCCAACGTCCGATTGCACCGTCTGATCATATCATGCACACCCTGTCTGCTGATGCCAAGTTCCTCAGCAACCTCACTTAAGGAATAATCCTCAAATACCACACTGGTGTACACCTGCCGCTGCCTCTCTGTCAGAAGCTCTCCATAAAAATCAAATAAAAATGTCTGCTCTACAAATTTCTCCATCTGTAATCACCTTGGCTATCATACACGATTCCGCCACACCTGTCAAGGGTTTTTGCTTTACAAATTTATTTTTTCCTGAATTTCACAAAAAAGGCCGGAAAAGCACTTTTCTTCTGGGTTTTGCAGGCTTTTCCGACCTTTGTTATTCTATTTACTTCTTATTAATAAGTCTTATGCGTCGATTAAAACATTTCCTTTGTCATTTTATCGATTTCCTGATCCACTGCCTCATATACACCTGGGATACATGAGAAATTCAGGCCATGAGTGGTGCACGGAATAAAATAAAACTTACCACAGTCTCTGCAAAGCTGATCTGTTGACTCTTCGATCATTTCCTGATTCCAGTCAAAGCGATCTACTTTACCGTTATCGATACCACCCATAAATGTGATATCTTTTCCATATTCTTTGATCAGCTTCGGAAGATCATTAACTGACATACAGCCCTGCCATACATCAATTCCCATCTCGATCATTGTCGGAACCAATGTTGCACTGTAGCTGTCATTATGGTGGATGATCAGTTCAACACCATGATCATGGTAATATCCGTAAATACGTTTGTAAGAATCCATAAAGAACTCACGGAACATATCCACACTGATAAATGTAGACTTCTGTGTTCCCCAGTCATCATGATGGAAGACAACATCCGGTTTCATATAGGTGCAGATCTGCTCTGCCCATTTCAGTTCCCACTCTGTAATATATTCGATCAGTTCATGCATGGCTTCCGGCTCTTCGTAGAAATTGATCATGGTATTCTGGATCTCACAGAGATAATGGCACATCTCAAAAACTCCAGGTGCAACCATTGCAGTAACCATGGTTTCATTCCGGTCAATTCCGGCAACTGTCTCCTGGCATTCTTTCCAGTCCTCTGCCGTGTAGTTGATGTCCGGTGCCTTTACATATTTTTTCCACTCTGCAACGTCCGGACATACCAGATGCTCCGGATCATGGAGCGGAAACGCTCCCGGTGTTCCTGCAGGCCAGGAATTATAATATCCCCATCCGCATTTTACTGTTGGTGCACCAGGTCCTTCCGGCATCATCGGATACTTCGTCTGATATGGAGTATTCAGAACAAATGTCAGTCCCTCATACTGTTTTACAAAACGATCCGGATTTCCTCCGCGGATCACTTCCAGCATATTTTGTCTTTTTGTTAACATAAACGCACCTCCTCTACGTTATTATGCAGGAAAGCCTTTTTTCCGCACTTGTTTTGCCACACCCCAACATAAAAGGCTTGTTTCTGCACTTGTTTTTTCCTTATGATTCTATTATACTGTAAATCAAAAGAATCACAATTCCACATAATATGGCTATTATTTCTGTTTTTCCCTACAAAATATAGGAAGGAGGATTTTCCTTGAAACTCAGTGCAAAACTCATATGCTATCACCTGCAGAAATCATTTTCCATGCATACATCCAGGCTGGATACATCCCCCACCCTTTCCTGCCCTTCCTGCTTTGAAAAGAACACCGTTCTTCAGGATGGACGTGTTTACCTTATCACAGATCCGGATTTTCAGCTCACTTTTCATCATCCCAAAAATATTCTGTTCCTGATGATTGGAAAAATCTATCAGAACTACGAATTAACTCAGCCAAACATGTGTATCATCCCTGAAGATATTCCAGTCAATATTGTCTTTAACAGGATTCAGGATATTTTTATCCTCTATGATCAGTGGAATCAGTCCCTGATGGATTCCCGTCTCCGGAACGCATCTATCCAGGAGCTTCTGGATCTTACAGCTTCCATTATTCCCAATCCAATGATGCTGATCGGTATGGATTTTACTATCATTGCCTCCAGAGACTGGAATCTAAGTGATCTTTCCAATTCTGTTTTGGGTTCCACTGAAAATTCCTGGGCTATTGTGGACAGCCTGAAGCAGGATCCTCATTACGAAGAGGCTTTTTATAAAACCGGATATTTTTATTATCCGGGAAATGGCCTTACTGCTCCTTCTCTTTGCGTAAATATCTCCAATAATGATAAAGCAGTATACAGGCTGATGTTTTCCGAAGGTGAGGTTCCCCTGGATGATACGTTTGGTTTTGTTCTGGAGTACCTTTCCCAGATGGTATCCCATGCACTTTCCACAGGTATCATGCACAGCCGGGATAAAGCTTTTCCTCTTCATCAGATTTTTATGTCCATTCTGACAGATCCCGGAGCTGATTATGTAAAAATCAGTCAGCAGCTGACAAATGTGGGATGGCTTTCTTCCCATATGTATCAATGTATCCTGATCCAGACCGGACTGATCGACCAGAAAAATCTGACCCTTAATGCCATCTGTAACTATCTGGAAAATACAATTCCTGCCACTTGTGCCACGGAACATAAAGGCAATGCTGTGCTTTTTATCAATCTGGATCTCTGCACTCTGACTATCCATGAGATTTCCGATAAAATCGAGGGTTTTATCAAAAGCAGCATGTTAAGCGCCGGATACAGCCGGAAGATGCTTGGACATTTTAATTTCCACCGACAATACACGCAGGCTTCTGTTACCCTGCAGGTTGGAAAACGCAAAAATCCCGCAGAAAGTATCCACTATTTTGACTCCATCGCTCTGCCCTATATTCTGGAACAGGCAACCAAAAAGCTTCCTGCTTACATGGTCTGTCACGAAAAGCTTCTGTCAATGAAATATAAGGATGAGGCAAAGCAATCTCATCTCTATGAAACACTGCGTTGTTTTCTGGAGCACAACCAGAACATTTCTCATACTGCCAGCGCTTTATTTATCCACAGAAGTACTCTTCTTTATCGTCTGGATAAGATCAAAGCTTTTCTGGATTCAGATCTTACAGACAGAAACGAGATCCTGTATCTGTTGCTTTCTTTTCATCTGATGGATATGGAAGAAGAAAACCAGAATGCAAGATCATAAAAACGGGAACTCTCTTAAATATTTAGCGTTTTCCCAGCTGCCAAAATGCAACTGCACTGGCTGCCGCCACATTCAGTGAATCCACACCGTGTGCCATTGGAATACATACTGTATAATCACAGTCCGCAATGGTCTCCGAAGCAAGGCCATCCCCCTCTGTTCCAAGAACTACTGCCAGTTTTTCTTCTGCCATCAGATGAGGATCATCAATATCAAAGGAATCCTCCCTAAGAGCCATGGCTGCCGTCTTAAATCCCATCGCTTTCAGAGACCGGATTCCTTCTGTTTTCCACTCTGTTTTTTCATCAAAAAATGTCCATGGTATCTGGAATACGGTTCCCATGCTGACACGGATCGCACGGCGGTACAATGGATTGCTGCACCCCGGTGTCAGCAGCACCGCATCCATCCCAAGAGCCGCCGCAGAACGAAAGATCGCGCCTATATTAGTAGGATTTACCACATTTTCCAGAACTGCAATCCTGCGGGCATTTTTGCATATATCGACTATATCAGGAAGCGCCGGCCGGCGCATTGCACAGAGCATTCCTCTTGTCAGCTTGAATCCGGTCAGCTGCGTCAACACATCAAATTCTGCCGTATAAACCGGAATGTCTCCACAACGACGGATGAGTTCTTTTGCCTCACCCTCAACATGTTTATGTTCCACCAGAAAAGAAATCGGCTGGCACCCGGAATCCAAAGCTCTCTCAATAACCTTCGGGCTCTCCGCAATAAAGATCCCCTTCTCCGGTTCTGCCCGGTTCAAAAGCTGTATCTCCGAGATCCTGGCATATACATCCAGCTCCGAAGCGTTGAAATCTGTGATTTCTATGATATTTGACATGTTTATTTTTCTCCTGTTCTGTCTTCTTGTTTTCATCCTGCTATTGTAACAGAATCTCTTTGCAAAAGAAAGCCAGGTGCTATATGTTTCCACCTGGCTTTGCTGCTACTTGTAAAACAATTTGTTTATATTCAGATCCTCACTTCCATCCACCGGATCATATCCCCGATCACTTCATCTTTACAATACTCATTCAGGATCTCATGAAAAAGTCCGCCGTAGATCTTCATCTGCTTGTCTTTTGATCCTGCTTCTTTAAAGAAATCATAGGTATCCTGTACACTTACCAGACCGTCTTTCTCGCCGTGTGTCATAAGGACCGGATAATGGAACTCTGCTTTTTTCTCTTTGAACCAGTCAAGTCCGTCGCAGATCGCATAGCATAACCCCGCTGTAAAGGACTGTTTATTGTATGGATCTTTTCCGTACCAGTCTACCACTTCCTGTACAGAGCATACACCTGACCCCAGCTGATTGGCAAGGCGCGTATGTACATCCATTTCTCCCGGCACACCACGTATCAGATTGCCGTTATCTGCGGTCAGCGCACCACTGGTAATGATCCCCCGGAGTTTTTTGTCCGGATATTTGGCTCCGTACAGAGAAACCGTAAATCCGCCCATGCTGTGTCCCAGAAGAAATACCGGGATATCCGGATTTTCTTCAATTGCCATATCCACAACTACGTTGGTGTCGTCCAGAAGCTCATTGAAATCTGAATAAAAAGTCTCTTCACCCTCAGACCGTCCATGTCCTCTGTGATCAAAACGATAGGTTCCTATTCCCGCCTCATGAAGTTTTTCCGCAAAATAATCGTACCTGCCCTGGTGCTCACAGAGTCCGTGGACAATCACGATCACCGCTTTATTGTCTGCTGCCGTTTCTTTTTTCAGATACAGTTTCGTTCCGTCAAACGATGTGATCATACTTTCACCCATAATAAAAACCTCCCTTTTCTTGCTGCGAGATACATATCCCCATTATATGTCTCACGCTATCTGATAGGTTTATCATATCATGAAATCTGTATTTTGATAACTCCTATTACTAATTATCAGCAATTATATGATTTTTACAAAAAGTAATGAAAAATAGAGGAGTGACATATTTTGTTCTCTGAACTATAATCACCTCAGTACAAAGGGGCTGTCGCACTAAAAAATTAGTGCGACAGCCCCTTCTTTTTTCATTGTTAGGGCAAATCCCTAACAAAAACGGCAGCGGAATATCTACATTTCCGCTGCCTGAATTTCTTATTCTACTTCTTCCGGCTCCATGCTGAGCATATGGCCTTCCTGATTTCCAATATCATATTTCTGTCCGTATTCCTTGAAATACTGGTAGTAGTCCGCACTGTTTGTGGGATAGATCTTGGAATCGTGAATATGAAGATCAGATCCTGTCTCTCCGCTCTTCATAAGTGCCACCATAGCACTTGCACAGTGAGTTGCGATACGACAGAAACTGTTAAGGATATCACTAAATACCGTTCCCTCTTCCAGTCCGCATTTGCCCTGGCTCAGTCGCTCTGCATGACGCATCTTCAGTACATCACAAAGTCCTGTGATCACAGCTCCGAGAGGTGCTACTCTCTGTGCCATTTCTTTATCGTCTTTCATGAAAGCATTGCAGGTTATATTGATATCCTCACGAACTGCCTCCATAACAACATTCAGCTCATCCCAGGCTTCCTGTGAAAAATTCGTATGGTTATCATGCATTTCATTGGACATATGAGCAATGTAAGAAGCATGATCACCGATACGCTCAAAGTCATTGATCGTATGCAGATACAGTGAAGTCTGTCTTGTCTGTGCAGAATTCATCTCTCTCTTTGTCAGCTGGATCAGATACTCTCCTAGACGACTTTCATACTTGTCGATCAGATCCTCTTTTCGCTGAACCTTATCATACTTATCCTGCTGATAATCATTCAGAAGATTCATGGCTCTGTTGACATTCTTACGGAGCTTCTTGGACATTCCGTTCATTACACGGTGACACTGTGCGATAGCAAGGGCCGGGTAATTCAGAAGACGCTCTTCCAGAAGATCAAAGTCTGCCTCATCTTCCAGATCTTCTTTGTCATCCTTCACAAGCCAGCATACCAGCTTCTCGATCTTTGAAATAAACGGGAACAGCACGATAACCGTTGCCAGACGGAACACCGTATTCAAAAGCGCGATCGCTACCGGTGTCATGGTCATATCCATAAATGTAAAATGTACAAACGCATTCACGGTATAAAAGATCACAGACCAGAGGATCAGCCCAAACAGGTCATTGATCAGATATACAAGAGCAGTTCTTTTACCGTTCTTATTTGCTCCGATGGCTGAGATCAGAACTGGACATGCAGCACCAACACCGATACCAAGAACGATCGGAAATGCACTTGCAAATGTCAGGATACCGGTTACGGAAAGAGCCTGGAGCACACCGACTGTTGCAGACGCACTCTGGAGTACCGCAGTAAAAGCGATACCTACGAGAATACCCGCGATCGGATTGGAAAACATAGTCAGCATCTTGATGAACATCGGACTCTCACGCAATGGAGATACCGCACCACTCATCATCTGCATACCTGTCATCAGGATTGCAAAACCAAGCATGATATTTCCCACGTTCTTATGTAAGGTACGCTTACAGAACATACGGAAAATAATACCAACTACAGCCACAACAGCAGAAATAGTTGCTGTGGAAAGAACACTAGCGATTCCATTTGATCCTTCAATATAAGAAAGACATAAGATCCAGCCAGTAATACTGGTTCCGATATTGGCTCCCATGATGATACCGATCGCCTGTTTCAGTTTCATCATACCGGAGTTTACAAAACCGATCACCATAACTGTCGTCGCAGAAGACGACTGGATCACACTGGTAACACCAGTACCAAGTGCGACACCCTTCAGCGGAGTATTGGTCATCTTATAAAGAAATGCTTCCAGCTTATTACCAGCTGCCAGCTTCAGACCATCGCCCATTAGGGACATACCAAACAAAAATAATGATACTCCACACAACAAAGATAAGATCATTGAAAAAATTGCCATAATTTTCTCCTTTGTCATACTCGCTTCCTGTCATAATCTGTCAGGAGCCATGTTATCCTGAAAATGCAACTTTACATTTCCTTAATCTGGATTTTTCTTATTTTTAACATTTTCCCATTTATTATGCCACATCAATTTCCATATTACAACAACAGATTTATTTCGAAAATAAAAAAAATCGAAGGCAGCGGATCATCTTCCAAAACTCTGCCTTCGAAATGAGTATTTTTGAGTTATTTTTCACAAAATTTTTTATTTTTCCAGGCGCATCAGCATATCATCCAAAATATTTTCCAGGTACTCTCCCGTTGTTCTTTCCCCTTCTTTTTTTATCTGGAGCATCGCTTTCATATCTTCATCAGACAGACAGATGATCAGTTTCCCGCTTTCCCGTAGACTTCCCCGTGCAGCCATTTTCGCATGTTTATCCGCTCCTTTTCTGGAAATAATGATCGCAACTTTACGGAGAGCTTTTTCGTACAGATATTTTTCTGTAGTGTAAATTTCCCTCTGAGTAATAGGCTTTTCATAGTTTTTAAACTCGAACACGATATACTTCGTAGAAAAATACTTACAGATCGTGTCAAAAAAATCCTGTGTCACCCCGTTTTTGATCTTACAGCACATGTCAAAACGATACAGATTTTCCTCTGTTGTCTTCTGCTGCTCCCACAAAGTCAGATATTCTCCAAGGATATATTTCAGAATAGAAACACAAAGTTCCTCATATTTCTTGAAAGCTGCACTACCGGTCTCCAACACTTTTAACTGCGCTATATAGCTGTCAGCAACCGATTCCGGATCCGTATTCTCCATCTGGCTGCTTTCCTCAAAGATAAAAGGCTCCGGTCTCTCCGGTTCTATGTTTTCCACCGAATAATTCAGAATCGAGATCAGTTCGTTCTTCAGTTCCGGATAGTCCTCAAAGAGCCACAGCACATTTCGGATGTCCCAGACATATCCAAGCTTCGCCTCTTCGTACTTTCTCTTAGTCTCATCAGAGACCAGATTCGCCACTACACAGATATTTTGTAATGGCAGATCCTTTTTCTGATCTGACACTGCTTTTCCAACCAGACGGCTATAACTCTGCAACCGTTTAAGTGTAGCGATTTCTTTGGAATCACTGTACATTCTGGTCATAAAGACCCATTCATCGCTTTGGAAAGAAACCCCTTTATATGTAAGGTATTTTTCAAAAAGCTGCTTAAAGCGGGCCATATTTTCCCAGTTTTTCATCTGCACATCACCCTCTGAATTTATATAGGGTTCTACGCAGAGATTGCGAACGACCTGTTCTGTCACTTTTATGTTCGGCGCATATATCAGGCTTCTGTACATCCGGCTTTTGTTTGGCACAGAACGTGGAAAATCTTCCGGAAATCCCTTTAATCTGGCTATTTCTTTGTGTGTGATCTTATGATAGACGCCATGGATACGGATCAGCGGCATTTTTATCAGATTCAGACGAACCTGCCCGGATTCCCGATAACCGCCTTTTTCCCAACACAAAACGCTGTCACCGGCATGCGAAGCATCAATCTTCTCTTTCGCAAAATCAATTCTGTAATACCAGGAATCCTGTGGATTCATTTCCACCCAGCCATCCAACAGGATACTACTCTTATGGACCTGCACCGGCATGATCATATCCGAAGCATTCACTCTTTTTGAAACAATATATGCAAATTCTTCCCGCAGCGGAAATGCAGTAACCTCCGAACTCTGGATATTTTTATGCGTGATATGGTATCCATATTCTTGCAGCTGAAAAATGTGCTCCTTTATGAACCCTTTCCATAATTGCTTTTTCATAACAAAAAGAATGGCCGGCGGTCGTCTTCTTTGCACCAGGGTCAAACTATAAAACACCTCTTCTGCTTTCGACTGCGTCAGATCAAAAGCCCAGACATCACTGTCCGGAACTGTGGCAGGATCTATGGAAGAAAGGCTGCATGCAGTTACATTTTGACTTATATTTTCCTGATAGATCTCTATCACTTTTCTGTCCGGCTCATATGCTTTCAAAATCTCATAACCGGCATTTTGAAAACCAAGAGTCAGCGCACCGATACCGGCATTAAAGATCACCACTGTATTCTTCATATATTTTTTCCTATCTTATTATTTGTACTGTGACAGCAGCTCCAAAAGCTTACCACTGTTGATTGGTTTGTTATAATTGATCCCCACAAGCCAGGATATTCCCTGTACATTTCTGTAAAGACTCCGGATAATTTTTCTCCTTTATCTGCTCTATGGCTGTCCGGGCACTCTGGTTTCAGTTCAATCTCCTCTCTGGCACTACCGGCATAAGCATGTACCCGTCACCCCTTCTTAATATCCCCTGAAAAGCAAAATAATTTCACAGCATCATATGTCTATATGATACCATGAAACTATTTTTGCGTAAAGATTTTATAAAAAAGCCTCAGAGTATTTTCGCATATACATACTCTGAGGCTTTCTCTATAGTCCATATATATTTTTTACTCCACTGTCACGCTCTTCGCCAGATTTCGTGGTTTATCCACATCCAGTCCTTTGGCTACGCTTACGTAGTAGCCCAGAAGCTGAAGCGGGATCACTGCCAGGGATGTTGCAAAGTGCGGGTCTGTTTTCGGGATGTAGACGGTGAAGTCTGCGGTATCCTCGATATTGTAATTACCAAATGTGGTCAGGCCCATAAGGTAGGCGCCGCGGCTCTTACACTCAACCATATTGCTGACTGTTTTTTCGTAGAGATCCGGCTGGGTCAGCACACCGATCACAAGAGTCCCGTCTTCGATCAGGGAGATCGTTCCGTGTTTCAGCTCTCCGGCAGCATAGGCTTCAGAGTGAATGTAACTGATCTCTTTCATCTTCAGACTGCCCTCCAGGCTGATAGCGTAATCAATTCCTCTTCCTACAAAGAAAGCATCTTTTACATTTGCCTGTTTTGAGGCAAACCACTGGATACGTTCCTTATCTTCCAGGATCTTACAGATCTTATCCGGAAGTGTCTGCAGTTCACTGATATAATTGCTGTAGGCTTCTTCTGTGATCGTTCCTCTTACCATTGCAAACTGGATCGCCAGTGTATAAGCTGCGATCAGCTGTGTGCTGTACGCCTTGGTAGTAGCTACAGAAATCTCCGGTCCGGCCAGAGTATAAAATACATTATCAGCCTCACGTGCAATGGAAGATCCCACTACATTAACGATTCCCAGTGTACGAATACCATTTTCCTTGCATTTACGAAGTGCTGCAAGACTGTCTGCTGTTTCACCGGACTGGCTGATGATCACTGCAAGGCTGTTGGTGTTAAGGGCCATTTTTCGGTAACGGAATTCGGAAGCGAGCTCTACCCTTACCGGGATCTGTGCAAGATCCTCGATCACATACTGTGCTGCCATTCCTACGTGATAAGCGGAGCCGCAGGCTATGATATAGATCTGCTGGATGTTCCGGATGCTTTCTTCTTCCAGGCCAACTTCACTGAGGTCGATCTTTCCATCCTTGAGCACGGAATTCAACGTATCCAGTACTGCCTTTGGCTGTTCATGGATCTCTTTCATCATGAAATGCTCATATCCGGCTTTTTCCGCTGCTTCTGCATCCCATTCAATGGTTTTCAGCTCTTTCTCGATCTCATCTCCATCAAGATTGTAGAAGGTGACTTCGCCTTTTTTCACACGCGCCATCTCCAGATTGCCGATATAATATACATTGCGGGTGTATTTCAGGATCGCCGGTACGTCAGAAGCGATAAAGGATTCATCTTCTGCCACTCCAAGGATCATGGGGCTGTCTTTTCTGGCTACATATATTTCACCCGGATAATCCCTGAACATGATCGCAAGGGCATAGGAACCACGGATACGTACCATGGAATGTGTGATGGCATCCACCGGTGTTCCCTCATATTTCTTGTAATAATAATCGATCAGCTTGACTGCTACCTCGGTATCGGTCTCAGAATAGAAAGTATAGCCTTTACGGGCGAGCTTATTTTTCAGTTCCTGATAGTTCTCAATGATGCCGTTGTGGACTGCTACGATATTACCGTCGTCTGTCATATGCGGATGTGCATTGTTCTCAGAAGGTTCACCATGAGTTGCCCATCTGGTATGACCGATACCACAGGTTCCCGGTACAGTCTCTCCGCCGTTTGTCTTTTCTGACAGAACTTTCAGTCTTCCCTTGGCTTTGATCACTTCCGTCTCGCCCTCGCCGTCACGTACGGCGATTCCAGCGGAATCATATCCTCTGTATTCCAGCTTGGAGAGCCCATCTAAAAGGATCGGAGCTGCCTGGTGTCTACCTGTAAATCCTACAATTCCACACATATTTATCTGTCCTTTCTGTCTATGCAGGTATTTTCGCAAAAGACCGGGCTGTTACATCATATGCAACAGTCCGGTCAGAAGTTTCAGTTATTGCAATATAACATGTCCTACAGTATAGCACGTACCACTCTCGGTTTGCAACCCGCTTTTTCCAGAGCTGCAACGATCTGATTCTTATGATCTGTTCCGAATGCTTCCATAGTGATCCGAAGTTCTACGGCTGCATTTCGGTTGGTACTTACAAACTGGTTATGATCCAGTTTGATAACATTACCCTGATTTTCAGCGATCACACTTGCAACACGTACCAGTTCACCTGGCTTATCCGGAATAAGTACGGATACGGTAAAGATACGGTCACGCTGGATCAGTCCGTGCTGTACAACCGATGACATGGTGATCACATCCATATTTCCACCGCTTAAGATGGAAACGATCTTCTTATTCTTTACATCCAGATGACGGAGAGCTGCTACAGTAAGAAGTCCTGAGTTCTCTACGATCATCTTGTGGTTTTCTACCATATCCAGAAAAGCCACGATCAGTTCATCATCATCGATGGTAATGATATCGTCCAGATTTTCCTGGATATATGGGAAGATATTTTTTCCCGGAGTCTGTACTGCAGTACCATCTGCGATAGTATTTACGTGAGGAAGCGTTACGACCTCCCCTTTCTCCAGGGATGCCTTCATACATGCTGCGCCTGCCGGCTCAACACCGATGACTTTGATGTGTGGGTTCAGAAGCTTCGCAAGTGTGGAGACACCTGTAGCAAGTCCGCCCCCTCCGATCGGTACCAGAATGTAATCTACAAGCGGAAGTTCCTGTACGATCTCCATGGCGATGGTTCCCTGACCGGTTGCTACTGCCGGATCGTCAAATGGATGGATAAAGGTATATCCTTTTTCTTCTGCAAGGGCAAGTGCGTGTGCGCAGGCTTCGTCATATACGTCGCCGTGAAGGATAACCTCCGCACCGTAACTCTTGGTGCGCTCTACCTTGATCAGTGGTGTGGTAGTTGGCATGACAATGACTGCTTTTACTCCATATTTATGTGCAGCATAAGCAACACCCTGGGCATGATTTCCTGCAGATGCAGTGATCAGACCTTTGTTCCTCTCTTCGTCAGAAAGTGTGCTGATCTTGTAATATGCGCCACGCACCTTATATGCACCGGTACGCTGCATATTCTCTGGCTTCAGATAAACCTTATTTCCCGTCATATCTGAGAAATAACTGCTGTATATCAGCTTTGTTTCCTGTGTCACTTCTTTTACTTTTGCTGCCGCTTCCTCAAAGCTCTCTAATGTAAGCATTTGTATTTAGCTCCTTTCTTCTACGTCAAAGAGGGCGTTTACAAATGCGTCTGCATCAAATTTCTGCAGGTCATCGATACTTTCGCCTACTCCGATGTATTTTACTGGTATGTCAAGCTCAGACTGGATCGCTACTGCGATTCCGCCCTTGGCTGTACCATCAAGTTTGGTAAGAATGATTCCGGTAACGTTTGCGACCTCGGCAAACTGTCTTGCCTGGGAAAGCGCATTCTGGCCCGTGGTTCCGTCAAGAACTACCAGCGTTTCCAAATATGCTTCCGGATACTCACGTTCCAGAATACGGTAAATCTTGCGAAGCTCTTCCATAAGGTTTTTCTTATTATGAAGTCTTCCTGCGGTATCGCAGATCAGAATATCTGCATTTCTGGCTTTGGCTGCTGCCACGGCATCATAGACAACAGATGCCGGATCTGCTCCGTCCTGGCCGCCGATGATCTCAACGCCTGCACGGTTGGCCCACTGTGTCAGCTGCTCCCCGGCTGCCGCACGGAAGGTATCTGCTGCCCCGAGGATGACCTTTTTTCCCTGATCCTTTAATTTACCGGCCAATTTGCCTACGGAGGTAGTCTTGCCGACTCCGTTGACACCAATCACAAGGATCACGGATTTCCGATTCTCAAACTCATATTCTGTGCTTTCTACCTGCATCTGTTTTTTGATGCTGTCGATCAGAAGCTGTTTGCACTGGGACGGCTCCTTGATATGCTGCTCAGCAACCTGCTCCTTTAAATGCTCCAGAATGGAGGTGGTTGCATTAATACCGATATCTCCCATGATCAGGATCTCTTCCAGTTCTTCATAAAAATCATCATCAATACTGGAAAAACCGCTGAAAATGGAATCAAATCCGGCAACGATATTGTCTCGCGTTTTGGTAAGTCCGCTTACCAGACGTTTAAAAAATCCTTTTTTTTCTTCTGCCATACTGATTCATCCCCTCTGCTACTGGGTAAGCTGGTTCTCTACTAAATCTACGGATACCAGCGTGGATACCCCTTTTTCCTGCATGGTAATTCCATAAAGCCTGTCTGCTGCATTCATGGTACCACGTCTATGTGTTATTATAATAAATTGTGTGTTCTTCGTCAACTTCTGAAGATATCCCGCAAAACGTCCTACATTGGAATCATCCAGTGCAGCCTCGATCTCATCCAGAAGACAGAATGGTGAAGGCTTCAGATTCTGGATCGCAAAAAGAAGTGCAATGGCTGTCAGTGCTTTTTCTCCACCGGAAAGCTGCATCATGTTCTGAAGTTTTTTTCCGGGCGGCTGGGAAATGATCCGGATCCCTGCCTCAAGGATATCCTCGTCTTCCGCAAGTTCCAGAGTTCCCCGGCCTCCGCCGAACAGTTCTTTGAAGGCTTTGTCAAATTCTTTCTGGATCTCTCCGAATTTTTCGCTAAACTGCTTCCGCATGCCCTCATCCAACTCCTGGATGATCTGTTCCAGCGTTTTTTCCGCTTCCAATAGATCGTTGTACTGACCGCTTAAGAACGTATGCCGTTCCAGAAGTTCTTTGTAATCCTCAATGGCATTGACGTTGACAGAGCCAAGAGCTCGGATCTCGTCCTTTAATTTATGGATCTGCTGCTTCATCACATGCCTGTCATTCATTTCTTCTTTCCTGTACTGCAAGGCATTATTCGGAGTGATCTCGTATTCTTCCCACATATAGGAAATCCTTGCTTCCCGGTTCTCTTCGATCTTTTCTGCCTGAGTCTTCAGTCGGAAGCATTCTTTGTCCAGAAGACTGATCTGGCCGGACAGCTCATCACGCTTTTCAAAAAACTCCTTATGGCTTTTTGTGCGCTCTTCCTTTTCCTGCTGCCATTTTTCCAGCTGTTTTGCAGCCGCCTCTTCTTTTGCGGCAAAGCCTTCGATCTCCTTACGGACCTTGTCGATCGTCTTTCTCTTTTCTGCAGTTTCCTGGCTGCCTTTTTCCAGAGAATCCAGAATTTCTTCCCTCTCTTTCGAAAGAACTTCGATCTCCTCTTTCAGGCGCCGCAGATTTTCCTTTATGAAGCTTTCCTTCTGCTGGGATGCAGATGCGTCAAGACGGATCCTTTCCAGCTTCTCTGAAGTCTCCGCTTCGTCCTTTTTCCAGTCCTCCAGCTCCTTCTGCCGGGTCTCGATAAACGTTTCCAGCTCTTCCTCATCCCTTTTGGATGCTTCAAGTTCCTGCGTGATCTTTATGTTATCTGCCTGCATGTCTCTTGCCTGAAGACGGATCTCCTCCTGCTCCCTCTCGATCCTGGTATAACCGCCGCGGATCTCCTCCGCTTTTTTCTCCAGCTGTTCAATGTTCAACCTGGCTGTATTCTGCTGAATGGATTGTTCCTGAAATTTCTGCTGCAGCGCCGCCACAGTATCACGCATCTCATTTCTTCTGCTGCGGTTATCTTCCATGGACTGTCGGATCTCATGATACCCGGCTGCCAGCTCTTTTACCTTCTTTTCCAGTTCCTCGATCTCACGACGACGCCCAAGAAGATTGCTGTTGTTCTTAAAAGCTCCACCGGTCATGGAACCGCCTGGACTTAAGGATTCTCCCTCCAACGTTACCATACGGATACTGTGTCGGTATTTTCTGGCAATGGCAATAGCATGATCGATATGATCCACCACCAGCACTCTGCCAAGAAGATAACCGATCAGACCGTCATATTCCTTCTCTGCAGTTACCAGGCCACTGGCAAGACCAATAGCTCCCGGTTCGTTCAAAGCACCTCTTTGATTAAACTCGCCTCTTGAAGAAATGCTGTTTAACGGGAGAAAAGTCGCACGACCATACCGGTTTTTTTTCAGGAATTCGATCATCTGCTTGGCAGTCTGCTCGTTATCCGTAACGATATTCTGAATACTTCCGCCAAGAGCTGTCTCAATAGCGATCTCATAATTTTTTTCAACGTGAATGATATCCGCCACTACGCCACGGATCCCAGGAACATGATTCTTCTGTTCCATGACACGGCGGATACTGTTTCCATATCCATCATAACGTTCTGTGATATTGCGGAGGGATTCCAGTCTGGATGCCTCTCTATGATAGGACGTCTGTTCCTTTTCCAGCTGTGTATTCTGCTGTTTAAGGGTTTCCTGGATGGCATGTATCTCTTTTGTAAGACGGCTGCCTTCTTCTCTGGTTTCCTGAATGGCCTTCGTGATAGTGTCGTATTCCTTCTGTGCCTGATCGATCGCTGACTGCTGCTCCTCTTCCTGGGTTTTCAGGGAAAGGATCCTCTGACTGATCCCTGCTTTCCGGATATCCAGCTGCTCCTTCATGGCATCAAAACGCTGTGCCTTACCTTTGGTGTTTGCACGGGAATTAAGGATCTCAATGATCTCATTCTTACCATCTTCCACTGCCTGGGTGCATTCTTCGATGCTGCTCTGGATATTGTCCATTTTTTTCTGCTCGTCAGCAAGTTTTCTATCGATCTCCCGTAAATTTGCCTGAAGATCTGCTTTTTGCTCTTCCAGAGCCTCCTGGTCTGCAGATTTTTTCTCCGTATCTTCCTGAACTGCTAAAAGACGGCTGCGATAATGACTATCATTCTGCTCTCCTGCCAGGATCTGTTCATGAAGAACATTGATCTCACCGGACAGCTGTTGTTTACGGATAGCACGATCCCGGCTTTCTTCCCGCAACGCCTCCATCCGCTCATTCAGCTCTTCCAGTATTTTTTCCAGACGTTCATATTCATCCTTGGTACGACTATGAGCATCCTGGGCTTCTTTTAACTGATTTTCTGCGATCCTGGTTTTTTCTTCCAGCTCGCGGATCAGATTTCCGGTGTGTTCATATTCCAGGAGGAACATATTTATATCCAGCTCTTTCAGATTTTCTCTTTTTGCCAGATATATTTTTGCAGTCTCAGACTGACGTTCCAGCGGTTCCAGCTGCTTGGTCAGCTCACTTAAGATGTCCGTGACACGGACCAAATTCTGTTGTTCTTCCTCAAGCTTCTTCAGTGTGGTATTTTTTCGTCTTTTAAATTTGACGATCCCGGCTGCCTCGTCAAAAAGCTCTCGGCGTTCTTCGGGTTTTCCACTTAAGATCTTATCGATCTGACCCTGTCCGATGATGGAATATCCTTCTTTTCCGATACCGGTATCATAGAACATCTCATTGATGTCCTTTAAACGACAGGAGCTGCCGTTGATGCGGTATTCGCTCTCACCGGAACGATACAGTCTTCTGGTAACGGTTACTTCTTCAAAATCCACCGGGAGCTTGTGATCACTGTTATCAAGTGTAATAGCCACGGACGCAAAGCTCAGAGGCTTGCGAAGCTCCGTTCCTGAAAAGATAACATCCTGCATATTCCCGCCTCGAAGCTGCTTGGCGCTCTGTTCTCCCAGAACCCAGCGGACTGCATCGCCAACATTACTTTTTCCGCTGCCGTTAGGTCCTACGATGCCGGTGATCCCGTTATGAAATTCAAAATTTATTTTCTGTGCAAAGGATTTAAATCCCTGCACCTCTATATTTTTCAGATACATTGGCCACCTGCTGTTATTTTATACTGCGTATTGCCTCTAGAGCTGCAGCCTGTTCTGCTGCCTTTTTTGTATGGCCGATTCCGGTTCCCATACTTTTTCCATTGATCAGCGCCTCCACAGTAAAGCTCTTGCTGTGGTCCGGTCCCTCTTCTTTCAGAAGACGATATTCCACCGGATGATTTCCGCCTTCCTGTACCATTTCCTGAAGCACTGTCTTGCTGTCATAAAAAATCCTCTTATCCTCCAGATCGTTCAGGATAAATTTCATAACAAAAGCCTGTGCCGGTTCAAATCCACCGTCCAGATACATAGCCCCGATCAGAGATTCCAGGGCATCAGAAACGATGGAATCTCTTTTACGACCGCCCATCATTTCCTCACCTCTTCCAAGGAGGATAAACTCCGGAAGCCCGAATTCTCTTGCACAGTAGGCAAGACTCTTTTCACATACCATGCTGGCACGTTTCTTGGTCAACTCACCTTCCTGATTATTCCGGAATTTTTTGTACAGGAAATCACTGCTGATCAGCTCCAGCACCGCATCTCCAAGAAACTCCAGACGCTCATTGCATCCAAGCTTTCCAAGGTGTTTTTCGTTGGCATAGGAGCTGTGTGTCATTGCCTGCTCCAGTAAAGATTTTGCGGTAAACTGGTATCCGATAGTCTGCTCCAGCTTTTTTAAATTATTTTCCATTTCTTCTTCCCTTCGTTACCCGGCGAAGAGTCTCCACTGCATCGCCGACAGTAACGATCTCCTCGGCTTCCTCCGGGGCGATACGAACATCAAAAGTTTCCTCCAGATCAATAAGAATCTGAAAAAAATCCAGAGAATCCACTCCCAGATCATCCACAAAGGTAGTTTTTTCTGTAATGGCATCCATATTTCTTCCCAGAGTTTTTTCGATGATGGTCTTCAGCATTTCCAGTTCCACGACTGTTCGCCTCCTGTTCTGTCTGTAATATTTCCGGCAATCCCGGTTTTATTTTTTTTCGCTTTTTTCTTCTGCCTGTGCTTTCTGCTCGGCTGCTATAAACTCCTCGATCTTTTCATTGATTTTCTCTTCCTTAAACTGCTCGCACTGAAAGATCGCATGACGGATTTCTACGCTTTTGGCACTTCCGTGGCTTTTGACCACAAGACCTTTCAGACCAAGAAGCGGTGCTCCGCCATATTCACTGGCATCAAATGATTTTAAGGTTTTCTTAAGAGCAGGTTTTACCATCAGAGCTCCCATTTTACTGCGAATGTTTGTCATCATACCTTTTTTGATCATAGATATCAGAGTAGCTCCAACACCTTCATAAAGCTTGAGGATCACATTTCCTACAAAAGCTTCACAGACTACTACATCTGCATAACCTGACGGGATATCTCTCGCCTCAATACTTCCGATGAAATTGATATCCTTACATGCTTTTAACAGAGGGAAGGTAGCCTTTACCAGCGCATTGCCCTTTTCTTCCTCAGCACCGTTATTAACGATAGCAACTCTTGGTTTCTTAATACCCACTACATTTTCCATATAGATGGAACCCATCTGCGCAAACTGTACCAGATGATCTGGTCTCGCATCTACATTGGCACCACAGTCGATCAAAAGGGAAACGCCCTTTGCCGTAGGGATCAGCGGAGCAAGAGGTGGTCTCCGGATCCCTTGGATCCTGCCTACGATCACCTGGCCTCCTACCAGTACCGCACCGGTGCTTCCGGAGGAAACAAAGGCATCGGCCTCCTGTTTTTTTACAAGATTTAATCCCACTACAATAGAGGAATCTTTCTTTTTCTGGATAGCCATGACCGGAGGTTCCGCAGTCTCGATCACCTGAGACGCATGCACCACACGGATCCTGTCCTTAGGATAATCCGGGTATTTCCGAAGCTCTGCTTCGATCACATCCTGTACTCCTGTAAGGATGACCTGGATGTTCTCTTTTTCTTTCACAGCTTCCACTGCGGCTTTTACCGGTTCCTCGGGAGCATTGTCACCACCCATTGCATCTACAACGACTTTTACCATTTCTGACATATGTTGTCCTTTCTCTGTCCGAAATCTTTTCGGAATGCATATGGTACACTGTAGTGAAAATCCTCATACACATCCGTATAAGGATTTTCATTGCAGAGTACCAAAAGTTAAGCGGATATTCGAAATCCGCATTCGCTACCTACTCATAACCGAATAACTGCTTCGCAGTTTATCCGGTTAACGTACCGTTATTTATGATACTAGAGTTTTGCCTGAGAAGTCAATATCTTTTACTCTTTCTGATTTTCAATCTGTTGTGCAAGATCATTTAAATATACCCAACGATCCATTTTTTCGTCCAGTTTCTGCTGGATTTCCTGCTGCTCGTCGGAAAGCTCCCTGAGTTTTCCCGCATTTGTGGCATTGGCAGCCATCTCTTTGTCGATCTGCTCCAGACGTTCTTCCAATGCTGCGATGTCATCGTCAATAGTGTCAAATTCTTTCTGTTCTTTATAGGTAAATTTCAGTTTCTGTTTCCGGTTCTGTTTCCAGGTATCTGCAGCGGATTTCTTTTTCTCAGGCTCAGCTGTTTCTCCCTGTACTGTACCGCCATTCATATCTGAACGCGTTTCCAGAGACTGTCCCTTTCTTTCCTTTGCTTCCAGATAATCCGTATAACCGCCCTCATACTGGACAAGCCGGCCATCTCCCTCAAATGCCATAATACGGTTCACCACATTATCCAGGAAATAGCGGTCATGGGACACCGTGATCACGATGCCGGAAAAAGAATCCAGATAGTCCTCAAGAATGGTCATGGTGGGAATATCAAGATCATTTCCGGGCTCATCAAGAAGAAGAACATTTGGCGCCTCCATCAGAACCTTCAAAAGATACAGTCTTCGCTTCTCACCTCCGGAAAGCTTCTCCACCGGAGTGTACTGCATGGCCGGATCAAAAAGAAATCTCTCAAGCATCTGGGAAGCTGTGATCCTTCCTTCTTTTGTCGGAACATATTCCGCCACCTCACGGATATAATCGATCACCCGCTGTCTTCCATCCATATCCGGAACGTTTTGGGCAAGATACCCGATACGGATCGTTTCTCCGATCTGAATCTCTCCGGAATCCGGCAAGATCAGTCCATCTGCCATTTTAAGAAGTGTGGACTTACCGCAGCCATTTGGTCCGATGATCCCGAGACGCTGATCACGAAGAACAATATGATCAAAATCATTGATCAAAAGACGACCTTCGATGGTTTTACTTACATGATGAAACTCTATGGTTTTCTTTCCCATACGGGTCTCAATGGAATCCATTTCCACATTCTGCTCTTTCAGCGGGGTTTTTCCCGCCTTCAGTGCTTCCAAACGGTCAAGCCTTGCTCTCTGTTTTGTACTTCTGGCACGACAGCCTCTTGCTGCCCATTCCAGTTCCATCCGAAGTACACTGCGGCGCTTCCGGTCACTGGCAAGCTCCATTTCCTCTCTCTGCGCTTTCAGCTCCAGAAATCTGGAATAATCTCCTGCATAGGAATATAATTTTCCGTGGCTGATCTCCAGGATCCGGTTTGCCACACGATCCAGGAAATAACGGTCATGAGTGACCATGATCACCGTCCCACGAAAATTCCGGAGAAAATCTTCCAGCCATATGACCATTTCTCCGTCCAGATGGTTGGTAGGCTCATCCAGGATCAGAATGTCAGCCGGATTTAAAAGCATCCTTGCCAGCGCCACTCTTTTCTTTTCACCACCGGAAAGATTATCCATATTGATATTCTGATCGGTAATACCAAGTGTATTCAGCATGCGTCTGGCCTCACTTTCGGTACTCCAGTCCTTCTGCCATTTGCCTTCTGCCACATAGTCCAGAATGGTCATATGCTGCGGAAATTCCGGAGTCTGGGGAAGCCAGCTGATCCGGATCCCGTTCTGGGTGATCACCTGCCCTTCGTCCGGTTCTTCCTCTCCGGCGATCACGCGGAGCAAAGTAGTCTTACCGGTTCCGTTTACACCGATGATACCTATTTTTTCTCCCTGATCGATGCCGCAGGAGATATCATCAAATATCACCTTATCTCCAAAAATTTTGTGGATATGTTCTATATTAAGAATGTTCATGCGCATTTTCTCCGTTTTCTTCCAAAGTATATAAAAATCATTTCCATGATAGCGAATTTCCACGATTCCGTCAAGAATCACTGTTGTGACAGGGGAAAGGGCTGTACCTCAAATCTGGAAGTACAGCCCTCTTGGGGGATTGTTTTTTATCTGGATCTTGGTCAACAGTTTCTGGTGTCGCCAGCTGCTGCCCTTATTTTTCGTATATCCACCGCCTTTCGTATCTTTTGACGCTATTGTAAAAAAAATATCAGGAAATGACAACAGACCTGTGACAAAATGACAGTTTCCATGAAATATGACATTTTTTATGTTAAATATCTGCTAAAACCACGTTCATTCCTGATAATTTTCTACACAATACGTCATTTCAGGCAAAAATCCGATATTGGATATACATAAAAGTTATGATATACTATTTTTACTACTCTTTTATAAACCGGAGGTTATATTATTTTGAATATTGCAATTATTGATGACATCTCAACGGATGCAGAAGCCCTGAAGAATATCGCTGTTTCCTATTTTGAGAAAAAACAGATCCGGGCAGAAATCTGTCATTTTTCCAGCGCAGAAGAATTTTTTGAAGATTATCAGCCCGGAAAATTTCAGATCCTGTTCCTGGATATTTATATGGACGGAATGACAGGTATGGAAGCTGCGCGCAGGATCCGAAGACAGTCCGATAGCTGCATCCTTGTTTTTGTCACTACCAGCAGTGATTTTGCTGTGGAAAGCTATGATGTAGGAGCCTCCTATTATCTTCTGAAACCATTTCAGCCAGAAAAACTCTGTTCCATTCTGGATTCCTTTCAATCCAGGCATTTACTGGCATCCCGTTACATTGAAGTCGTTTCTGACCGGGTTCCCATCCGGGTCCCTCTGCGCAGTATTTTATATGCAGATACATTCCGAAATGCAGTGTGCCTTCATACCGACGCCGGTCCGGTCCGTTCTTATCTTACCTTTCACAAATTTGAGGAGCAGATCCGGGACTGTCCCAATTTTCTCTCCTGTTACCGTGGCTGTGTCGTCAATATGGACCGTATACAGGAAGCTTCTGAAGAAGGCTTTCTTCTGGACAACGGGGAGGTCGTCCAGATCCGGAAACGTGGCTCTTCTGCTATCCGTAAAGCCTATCTTCAGTATCTCTTTGCGTCAGATGAAGAAATATCTCAGCTTTAAAAATGCCATTTTCAGACTGAAAATCCGCAAACCCTCCATAACGTGCCGCAATTTCCATGATCGACG
This sequence comes from Blautia sp. SF-50, assembly GCF_900101315.1. Lineage (NCBI taxonomy): Bacteria > Bacillati > Bacillota > Clostridia > Lachnospirales > Lachnospiraceae > Blautia > Blautia sp. SF-50. The sequence continues at coordinate 23,665 of NZ_FMUW01000006.1, read as the reverse complement.
CAGTTCCGATCCCCTGTCCGGAATGCTTACCTGAAAAAAATCCTGTTTTATTTCTGCGTAAGGGATCTGTGCAGCTGTTTTCTTCTTTTATAAGAAGTTTATTATTTCTGGTACGTATCTGTACACGGACAAATCTGGAACTGCCTTTCGGACAAAGCTGTGCCGCTTCTATGGCATTTTCCAGAAGATTTCCAAAGAGACGACAAAAATCTGTATCCTGGATCCCTGTTTTTTCCGGTGCCTCTACCTGACACTGAAAAACGATCCCGTTTTTTCTGCATAGTTCTTCATAATAATGTAAGATCGCATCGGCAACCTGATTTTTACAGTAAGAATGATAGGTCAAACGTTCCTGGAATTCACGGGTATACCGGCAAAGGTATTTCTGCATTTCTCCATACTGCTCACGTTCCAGTAATGCAGACAGAACACGAAGGTGCTGACGCATATCATGACGGACACGGCTGGTTTCTTCCATCTGTTCTTTTAATCGGTCGTAATGATTTTTCTGGGCAAGGAGACGAAGTTCAGTCTGATGACTATATACCTCATAAGTCAGACTGATCTTATATGCTTCTGACAGGTCTCTCCACAGAACACAGCCAAACGCAGCTGTCAGTATCAGCCCACCTGTCTCCGGGAAACCTCCTCCCAAAATCGGCTCATAAAGATACCCTATCCGATCTGCCACAAGGGAACAGGCATAAATCGTTGTTCCCACCAAAACGATCTTTCCATATCTGCAATCTGTTTCTCCAAAAGTATTGAGCAGCATATAGATCGCTGCCACCCATTTGACTGCCTCACTGATCCAGACAACATCATAAAGAAGCCTGGCTGAAGGAAGTATATCCGCAAAAATCTCCAGAAAGAAAGCTACTACGATCCAGAGATCGATCAAAAGAAACAGATATATGCCCCTTTTTTTTCCTATAATACAATCCTCAAGCCGGATCATGCAGGAAAGGATCAGATAATAGATCATAGTTTCCAGGGCATACCAGGGCCTCGTGGGAAGAAGAAAAAAATTATGTACCAGGGAGCATAACGAATATCCTGCCACACAGAGACAGACCAGATTAAAAATAGCAAATTCTTTTGTCCTGGTTCTGACATGTACCATAAGAGTCCCAAACATGATACAGATACAGAACGCAATGGCACAGCCGCTTCCGAGTACCCGCAGTCCTCTCTGTATGCTTACACGGACCGGAGATCCCAAAACCGGAATAGCCTGGATTCCGGATCTGATATGGCTTTTGTCTGCTACTGCTATGACAATTTCTACAACCCCGGATCCCTGAAACGTAAAAACACGGTTCATAACCCGGTCCATATAGGTTTTTTCGTCAGGATCCCCCACTTCCCCGGCCAGTTCTCCATTGATATAGATTCGGTATGCGGAAAAAACCTCCGCCATAGATATCGCCCAGATTTTTTCCTCTTCGGGCAGGATCAGAAACATCCGGTATGTCCCACATCCATACGTAGAAGCCTCTTTATTCCCCAGTTCCATTTCATTACGTTCTCCGATCGAAATATAACAACTGTAATATCCTGGATCCTTTTTCAGCATCTCAGGTGTAAGCAGCTTTCCCGGAAAATATTGCCATTCCCTGGCAAGATAATGTAGCTTTGCCGCCGCATCTTTATCATCCAGACAAAGGATTCCCTGAATGGGCTGCTCGCCTTTCGCTGTATATTCATTATTTATGAGATACATCATAAAAAAAGCAGTCATAGATAACACCACAGTAAGTCCAAAGATCAGGGTCCATTGCCTACTTTTCTCCTTTATGACTGTCACCTCGCTTTCCGGATCTGCTTCGGATTCCTACGATCAGCACTGTTATCATTGTTGCTGTCGTCAGGACTGCCACTGCAAAAGGATTCTCTTCTATATCATCTATTTTCCGACCTCTTACGCAGAAGATTCCTGTCTCGTCCGTGTCAACGATCAGAAGATCCTGCTTTTTATCCAGGAATGTCTTTAGTTTTCTTCCTCGGGAATCCGTAATTTCCATAGTTTCCGGATCTCCGTTGGGAAACATCTCTTTTACCGGTATCATGATCCGGCTCCCCGGAATATCCGTGATCTTCTGAGTGCCTTTATAGATCTTTATTTCATATGAATGATTGGAAACCTTTTGTACCAGTGCCTGTATTGTACCATTCTCTGCTACCTTCCAGCTTTGTGCCACAGAAGCAGGGATACGAAGACTGATTCCTTCTTTTTCAAAATTTATATCTCCCATATATTTCAGGATAAGATCCAGACGTTTTCCACTGATCACAGTCCATTTTTCAGTAACAACTTCTGTTACTTTTCTGGCCGGCTGCTGTACTTCAGGTTCAGCCCGTACAGTCCTCGTGCTATAAATCATACCGACACACAGCGCAATAACTTCAAGTATCAACCAAAAACCATATCGTATTGTTTTTTGCAGATTATACATATCTGGTCATCCCCATTACATATGTTTCATCTATCTGCATCCAGAATACCTCTTTTTCAGCTTTCAGGCAATCAAATCTATACGTAATAAATCGACATCTTTCGAACAAAACAAAGGTGCTGATCACTGCTATTGCACAGAATCAGCACCTTTTCATATATCGTTATTTCTTTTTCTGCATACCTGGAAATCGCCGAAAATAATAGATGACAAACAGTACCGCAGTAATTATCCAGGACACCGGATAACTGAGCATGATACTGTCGATCCCCGGATGAGATCTTACAAAGGCAAACAACCAGATGATACGTAAAAGACAGACTCCTCCACAGGTCAGGATCATCGGAACCAGTACTCTTCCGGCACCGCGCAGCGCTCCGGAAAGAATTCCGATCACAACATAAATGGCATAAGACGGAATCAGGAAACGGATCATATGCACCCCAATGTCTACAACCACCTGATCTGTTGTAAACAAATGGTAGATCGGATTTGCGAACAGAATAAGTGCTCCGCTTACAATAAACGCCGAAATGTATGCCATCACCATACAGACGCGGACACTTTTTCGCATGCGGTGGTATTTTCCGGCACCATAATTCTGTCCCACAAAGGTGGTAATTGAGATGGCAAAAGCATTGCATACCATCCAGAACACCGCATCAATCTTTCCCATAGTTCCCCAGGCTGCCACTGTGTCAGTCCCCAGTTCATTGACAAAAATCTGAATGGTGAGATTGGCAATATTATACATCACCGATTCCAGTCCTGCCGGAAGTCCAATCCTGAGAACTGCCCCCAAAGACCGGAGATCAAAACGAATCTCATGAAATTCCAGACGATAAATATCCTCTGCGCGCATCAGGAACCAGGTTACAAGGATGGCACTGACTGCCTGGCAGCTGACTGTTGCAAGTGCAACACCGAGGACTCCCATATGGAAGATCACTACAAATACAACATCCAGCAAAATATTCAACAAACAGGTAATGATCAGCACATAGAGCGGTCTTTTGGAATCCCCCACTGCTCTTAAGATACTGGATACCATGTTGTAGACCAGATTGAAAAATGTTCCCGCAAAATAGATATGCAGGTACAACACAGAATCCGGTATTACTTCTGCCGGTGTTTTCATCAGGTGAAGGATCGGCTCAGCCAGGATAAAACCTGCTGTTCCCACAATAATACTGGCAGCCAGGCAGAAGATCATGGATGTGTGAAGTGCTTTTTTAAGGTTTTTGTGGTCTTTCGCTCCGTAAAACTGAGAAATCACTACAGACGCACCGGAACATAAACCTACAAAAAAACCTACGATGAGATTCACGATCATACTGGATGAGCCTCCTACTGCTGCCAATGCTTCTTTTCCCACAAAGCGGCCTACTACAACTGTATCGGCAGTATTGTAGATCTGCTGGAACAGAGTTCCAAACAAGATCGGAAAAAAGAATATCAGAAGCTGCTTCCAGATCACACCCTCTGTGATCTGGTTCACGGCGGTATTTTTCTGATTTTTGTTCTGTTTCATATTTTTTTATTTCCCCCCAGAGTATAAAAAAAGCCGGTATACTTATCTCAGCATACCAGACTCTTTTCGCATCATATATTGACTGTCTAATTAAAATTAGTCCTCAACTTTGATGATTTCCTTCTTATTGTAGCTTCCGCAAGCTTTGCAAACTCTGTGTGGCATCATAAGTGCTCCACATTTGCTACATTTAACAAGGTTCATAGCGCTCATTTTCCAGTTCGCTCTTCTCTTGTCACGTCTAGCTTTGGAAGATTTGTTCTTAGGACAAATGGACATAGGTTACACCTCCTTAAATTTACTGAATATATCACTGATAGCTGCCATGCGGGGATCCTTAGGCTCCTCCTTGCATCCGCAGGGACCTTCGTTCAGGTTCTTCCCGCAGCGGCTGCAGATACCTTTACAGTCTTCTTTACATAAGACCTTTAAAGGCCAGCATATCAATACCTCAAGATAGACCAACCGGTCCACATCCAGGTTCATACCTGTGAGATAGCTGCTTTCATCCAGATCATTGACACGCTCTTCATCAGAAAGCTTCATATCGAGCTTCTTCTTAAATTCCAGCGGTATCTCGACGGCTACTGTCTCAAGACAGCGGTCACAGGGAATGCCCACTGTGATCTTACCGGTTCCTGTAAGCTCAAGAACCTTATCACCGGTATTGGTGATCGTAAGCTCTACCGGTTCCTTCGCAAGTACCGGAAAACTTCCCATCTGAAAATCAATCTTCTCCAGTTCAGGAACAACTGATTCCTGGATCGTCTTGCCATCACAGGAAGAAATGTCTAATAAATGAATCTGCATAAGTCTCTCCTATCCACACTCAATCCATTATACATATGGTCTTGTGATTTGTCAACGTTATTTTCGGGAAAATATTACATTTTTTTAATTTTTTTGTTACTGTTGGCTTAATCAGAAATTCGGGGTAAATTACGGGGGTGGACCTTTAATTGTCCGCCCCCCGAATGTATACTGCTGATCCACAGTAATATATAATTCTGCCTGATTACCGATCATGCCCGAACGGTTCTGTACCGGTACTGAAACAGCTGATTATACCAGTGCTACAGTCTCACGGCAGATTGCAAGCTCCTCGTTTGTCGGGATAACTGCAACCTTAACCTTGGAATCCGGTGTGGAGATCACGATTTCCTCGCCACGATGTCCGTTAGCATCTTTGTCAAGTGTTACGCCAAGGTATCCGAGATAGCTGACAACCTTCTCACGTACCGGGATCGCATTCTCACCGATACCTGCTGTGAAGACGATCGCGTCAACACCATTCATTGCTGCAACATATCCGCCTACGAATTTAGCGATGCTATAGCAGAGAACGTCGATGGCATTAGCTGCATCCTCGTTTCCGCCTTCAGCTGCCTCGTTGAGGTCACGGAAGTCGCTGGAAAGTCCGCCGGAAAGTCCGAGAAGACCAGATTTCTTGTTGAGTACGTTCATAACGCCCTCAATGTCCAGGTTCTCTTTCTTAGCAATGAACTCCATGATAGCCGGATCGATGTTACCGGAACGAGTTCCCATAACAACACCTTCAAGTGGTGTAAGACCCATTGTTGTATCTACACATTTGCCATTTACAACTGCGCTGATGGAAGATCCGTTTCCAAGGTGGCAGACGATAACTTTGGAGTTGTCTTTGTCAAGGCCAAGGAAATCAACAGCTCTCTTGGATACGAAGCTGTGGGATGTTCCGTGGAAACCGTATCTTCTTACTTTATATTTCTTGTAGAAGTCAAGCGGAAGTCCATAGAGATATGCTTTAGCAGGCATTGTCTGATGGAAAGCGGTATCAAATACGCCTACCTGTGGTACGCCTGGCATAAGCTCTGCACATACACGGATACCAATGAGGTTAGCCGGGTTGTGGAGCGGTGCAAGGTCATTGCACTCTTCTACTGCTTTGATCATCTCGTCTGTGATCACTGCGGAAGAAGCAAATTTCTCGCCTCCGTGTACGACACGATGTCCAATCGCATTAACCTCTTTAAGGCTTCCGATTGCACCTGTTTTATCGTTTGTAAGAGCATCCAGTACCATCTGGATTGCTTCTTTATGTGTTGGCATAGCTGCCTCTGTGATCTCTTTGTCACATCCGGCTTTCTGATATACCAGTCTTCCGTCAATACCGATTCTCTCGCAGAGACCCTTTGCAAGTACATTCTCTGTCTCAGAATCGATTAACTGATATTTTAATGAAGAACTTCCACAGTTGATAACTAATACGTTCATGATTTAACTCTCCTGATCTTTTAATAATTATTTATCCTCTGCCTGGCACTGTACTGCTGTGATCGCTACAACACCTACGATATCATCTGCAGAGCATCCGCGAGACAGGTCGTTTACAGGTTTTGCGATACCCTGTGTAACAGGTCCGTATGCTTCTGCTTTACCAAGACGCTGAGCAAGCTTGTATCCGATGTTACCTGCATCAAGGTCAGGGAATACCAGTACGTTAGCTTTACCTGCTACTTCGCTTCCCGGTGCTTTGGATGCGCCTACGCTTGGAACGATAGCTGCATCAAGCTGGAACTCTCCGTCAAGTTTAAGCTCCGGATGCTCCTCTTTGGCAATTCTTGTAGCCTCTACGACTTTATCTACGTCAGGATGCTTTGCACTTCCCTTAGTGGAGTGGGAAAGCATAGCTACGATCGGCTCCTCCTGAACAAGAAGCTTAAAGGACTCAGCAGAAGATGCTGCGATCGCAGAAAGCTCATCCGGAGTCGGGTTCTGGTTCAGACCGGAATCAGCAAATACGAATGCACCGTTTGCACCATACTCGCAATCCGGAACAACGATCAGGAAGAATGCGGATACAAGCTTGGTTCCCGGTTTTGTCTTCAGGATCTGAAGGCATGGACGAAGTGTATCTGCTGTAGAATGGCATGCACCGGATACCATACCGTCTGCATCCCCCATCTTAACCATCATTACGCCATAGTATGGGTACTGAGTATGAAGGATCTCTTTCGCTTTCTCAGGTGTCATTCCCTTCTTTGCTCTCAGCTCTACAAATTTATCAATATATGCCTGAGTTCTGTCAGATTTCTCCGGATCTACGATCTGTGCACCGGAAATATCAAAGCCGCCCTCTGCAGCTTTCTTGTTGATCTCTTCCTCATTACCGATGAGGATGATCTTTGCAACTCCCTCTTTCAGAATCTTGTCAGTTGCCTCAAGAGTTCTCATATCCTCTGTCTCTGGCAGTACAATTGTTTTTACGCTTTCTTTTGCTCTTTTTTTAAGCAGTTCAACAAATCCCATGATTAAATGGCTCCTTTCTTGATGTAACAAAAACGCTAGTGTCTGTTCGGGCACTACACTATGTTTATTATACCCCCTTACCCTTTTCTTTTCAAGCGTTTCATTGTCAGAAAATGGCTATACTGCGTATTTTTTGAAGTGCAATTGTTACTGTTTACCGACAATGTTCTGCGATGTGTTTTTTGTGGATAAAGATCACAGATGGCCCAAGGATTTCGGCGCATGATCATAAATTTGCGTAATTTCTGTATCTCACAAAGGGTGTTGCCGGGCCCAGAGCGGACAGTAGCATTCGGGTTTATGGCAGCAAAACAGATTTCGAATGCCGCTTAACTTTTTACATTGCTTATGTTAAAATAGCACCATTATTATAATATAAGAACTTATTTCAAGATTTGAATTTTCAGAAACGGCAGGTACTTTTTTATATGAAAGTTGTTGGAATCATTGCAGAATATAACCCATTTCACAAAGGTCACGAATACCAGATCCGCTATGCCCGGGAGATCCTTGGTGCTGATTATATTGTGGTCGCCATGAGCGGGGATTTTGTCCAAAGAGGGGCTCCTGCCCTTATGGAAAAACATCTCCGGGCTGAGATGGCTCTTCTCGGAAGCGCCGATCTGATCCTGGAAATGCCGGTACAGACAGCAACGGCCAGTGCGGAAGGATTTGCCGCAGGTGGCGTAAGCCTTCTTGACGGGCTTGGTGTTGTAGATGAGCTATGTTTCGGAAGTGAATGCGGAGATACAGAGACTCTTATGAATATTGCACAGATTCTTATAAAGGAACCGTTTGAATACCGCAAACTCCTTCAGCAGAATCTTCGTACCGGAATGAGTTTTCCTGCTGCAAGAAGCAGTGCTTTGATCCGTTACATGCGAGAAAAAGCCACTTCCGTGCATAACACATTCGGCGTTTCATCAGAACATATTGAACTCATTCTTTCTTCTCCCAATAACATCCTGGGAATCGAATACTGCAAAGCGCTTCTCCGTCTTAACAGCCGTATCCTTCCTCATGCACTTTTAAGAAAGGGATGTGGTTATCATGATACGGATTTTTCTCTTCTTTCCGACGAAGAATTTCCCTCTGCTTCCGGCATCCGGAGCCTTATGAAAAAATCCGAAGGAACTGTGCAGTCTGCTGATCTTTCCCGGTTGATCCCTTCTGCTTCCCTTCCCGGATTCCTGGATTCTCTCAAAAAAGGAGCATGGCTTTCTGATTCAGCACTGGATCTTCCTCTGCATTACAAACTGCTTCAGGAATCCGAAGAAACTTTAAAAATGTATCCGGAGCTTTCGGATGCACTGATCCGGCGTATCCTGAAATCCCGAAATCAATATGAAGGTTTTTCCCAGTTTGCGGATCTTTTGAAAACACGGGATATTACCCGTTCTGCTATCTGCCGCAACCTTGTCCGGATCTTTCTTGACCAAAAAACAAAAGCACCCGGACACATTCCCTATGCCCGGGTACTTGGCTTTCAAAAAAACAGCGCTCCGCTTCTCAGCCAGATCAAGAAAAACTCCTCAATCCCGCTGATCGCCAAAGCCGCCGATGCATCTGCGATCCTCGATGAAACTGCGCTTCGACTTTTTAATGAAACCTGTGCGGCTTCCAATCTTTACGAAATGCTTCTCTGCCACAAAACAGGTCAGCCTTTCATCCACGAGATGAAAAAGCCGCTGCGGATCATTTAAGATCCACAGCAGCTTGAACGCTAATAAGTAATCTTTTCATGGCTTGAGATCGGATTTTGAACAACTTTCAGTTATTCAGTTTAATCCGCTTTTTCGGATCGCTTCCACTGCTTCCCGGATCTTCTCCGGCGGAAGTACCAGGGCGAAACGTACGTAGCCCTCTCCGTGGGGACCAAAGCTTGCTCCCGGAGTCACGATGACGCCGGCCTTTTCCATCAGTTCCATACAGAATGCCATGCTGTCGGTGCGGCCACCCGGGATCTTCGCCCAGACAAACATGGTGCCTTTTCCATTTGGAAGTTCCCATCCGATATCACGAAGTCCCTGGCAGAGAGCATCTCTTCTCTCCTGGTACTTCTGACACTGTTCTTTTACGCTGTCCAGCGGTCCCTGAAGTGCTGCAATAGCTGCTTTCTGAAGCGGCAGGAACATGCCGAAGTCGATCTGGCTTCTCAATTTGCGGAGCGCTGCGATCACATCCGGCCGGCCTACCAGAAAGCTAAGTCTTGCGCCTGTAACATTGAAGGATTTGGAAAGACTGAAAAATTCCACTCCAATATCTTTCGCTCCCGGAGTGGCCAAAAAACTTCCTCCAAATGCCCCGTCAAAAATAATATCGCTGTACGCATTATCATGAATGATCAGAATATCATATTTTTTCGCAAATTCCACGATTTCTTCGTAAAGTCCCGGAGTGGCAATGCTTCCTACCGGGTTGGACGGCAGGGATACTACCATATATTTAGCCTTATTCGCAATTTCTTCCGGAATTCCCTTTACATAGGGAAGAAAATCATGCTCTGCAACCAGCGGATAATAGTAAGGAACTGCTCCTGCCATCAGACTTCCTGCTGCAAATACGGGATAGCACGGATCCGGAAGAAGTACTGTATCTCCCTCATCACAAAGCGCCATGCCAAGATGCCCCATTCCTTCCTGGCTTCCATAAACAGTCATTACCATGTCCGGTGTCAGTTCCACATCAAAACGTTTCTTATAATAAATACAGACTGCATCCAGAAGCTCCGGCAGATCACGGAGACTGTATTTCCAGTTGTTGTCATCCATAGCTGCTTCCGCTACAGCTTTCTTGATATATTCCGGAGTCTTGAAATCCGGAGTTCCCACACTCATGTTATAGATCTTCATGCCCTGTGCTTCCAGCTCCATACGCCGGTTGTTCAGAGCAGCAAAAATTTCATCTCCAAATCGGTCCAGTCTTTTTGAAAACTGCATGTCATTCGTCCCTCTTCCATAATAAAATCAAACGGATATTCGCAATCCGCTTCGCTACTTGCTCATAAATGAAATCACAAAGTGATTTCATTTATTTTATCACGGTAACGTAACATACTCAAGAATTTTCATAAAAAAAGAACCATCACCTGTGTAAAGCGGCTATTCATTTTCCACTTTACACATGATCGGTAACGGTTCTTCATTATTTATTCCGTTTATTCAGACAAAAGAATACGGTCATTATCCAAAGCCTTGCCCACTCCCGTTTTAAATTTCTCAAGAAGGCCATCCACGGTCATATCCTTCTTCTCTTCCCCTCCGATATCCAGCACGATATTGCCGGAGTCCATCATCAGGATACGGTTACCAAGATCAATTGCTGACTGCATATTATGTGTGATCATCAGACAGGTCAGCTGATTTTCTTCCACGATCCGTCTGGTGAGATTAAGGACTTTCTCAGCAGTTCCCGGATCAAGGGCTGCAGTATGCTCGTCCAGAAGAAGTAATTTCGGCGGATTCATGGTTGCCATCAAAAGCGTCAGCGCCTGTCTCTGTCCACCGGAAAGAAGACCTACCGGATGGCTCATCCGCTCTTCCAGCCCAATGTCCAGCTTCTTTAATTCCTCACGAAAACGCTCTTTTTCCTGCCGGGTCGTGCGGGAAAGCCACCCACCCTTGCCGGCTGCAAGTGCAAGATTCTCTTCGATCGTCATTCCCGGTGCAGTACCACGCATCGGATCCTGATAAAGACGTCCGATCTCTTTTGCGCGTGCATGCTGCGGCATAAATGTGATATCCCTGCCATCCAGCTCGATCGAACCGGCATCTGTAAGAAAATCACCGCAGATCGCATTAAAAAGTGTTGATTTTCCTGCACCATTGGAACCGATGATCGTAGCAAAGTCGCCTTTTTTCAGTTCCAGGGAAAGATCTGTGATCGCCTTTTTTTCGTTTACGGTTCCCGGATTAAATGTTTTTGAAATATGGCTGATTTTTAACATGGATCATCTTCCTCCTTTTGTATGAGTCATTCTTCTTCGGATCTGCGGCCACTGTTTCTTAAGATACGGACCGGAAATTGCAAGAACAACGATCACAGAGGATACCAGTTTCAGCATAAATGCCGGCATATTGAACCGAAGTGCGATGGTATACACAAGGCGGAAGATAAAGGAACCAAGCACCATTCCCACCGCTCTCACAAAAATTCCTCCATGTCCGAGAAGAGTACCTCCGATCAGCAAGGATGCCAGTGCGATGGTAACCATACCCTGACCGATGTTGATATCTACGGATTTCTGTGACTGAGACAGAAGACATCCGGAAAGTGCGGTAAATGCATTTGCCACGCAAAGGCCGATCACCGTTGTAAAGACCGGATTGATGGAGGAAGATTTTACCATATCAGAATTATTTCCGGTTGCCCGGATCGCAAGGCCAAGTCTTGTTTTCAGGAAGAATACCAGAAATACGATCACGAGGATCACTGCGATGGCTGCAATGAGGATATCTTCCCTGCCTTTTAACGGTGTACCTGCAAGCGCATCCTTCATCATGGTAAATACTGTGGTCGTCCGATTCATATTGATCAGGGATGACCCTCCCATGACCGCGATATTTACGGAATATAATGCAGTATTTACAATGATACCTGCAAGCAGGCTGTCTACTCCCAGCTTCGTCTGCAGGATAGCCGTTACAAATCCTGATGTAACACCTGCTGCCATGGCTGCCGCAATGGACAGAAACGGATGTCCGCTTACAGCAACTACGGCTCCTACAGCGGCCCCGAAGGTAAAGCAGCCATCTGTAGAAAGGTCGCAGACATTCAGCATGGAATAACTAAGGAACAAAGCAAGAACTGTCAGAGAACAGATCAGTCCAAGCTTCAGGGCAGTCTCCCCGAGGGAGAGCATAGTTGCAATCGTCACAGTGATTTCCTCCAATTGGATTTATTTCATAACTGCTCACAAAAGTGAGCGGTTAATTTATTTTGATTCTACTTCATCAAAGCTTTCTGCAGTTGTGATCTCATTTACCTGTGTGCAGAGAGGCTCAAATGCCTTCTTTACGGTATCGAAATCAAGTCCAAGTGCCTTGCAGGTTTCTGTATTAACTGTTGCAGTACCATTGTCAAAGGTTTCAACAGCTGTCTTAGACGGATCCGCATTATCTATCAGGATGTCAGCGATCATATCGGCTGTTTTCTGTCCCAGATTTGCATAATCAACACCATATCCTACAAAGGCACCATTTAATGCAAAGGAGTCGGCACCTGTGTAGTGCGGGATTCCTGCGTCGATGAATTTTTCATAAATAGAAAGCTCTGCTGTCATGATGGTGTTGTCCGTAGGTGTAAATACGGCATCCACACCGTCAGCGATCAGTGCATCTGCTGCGAGCTGGACTTCATCGGTAGTGGTTCCGGTACGCTCTACATATTCGATTCCCTCTTTATCCAGATAATCTTTTGCTTCCTGGATCGCTGTTGTGGAGGAATCCTGTCCTACATCATAGAGAAGACCGATCTTCTTTACATCCGGATTCTGTGCCTGGATCAGCTTCATGATAGAAGAAGTATCCAGGTAATCGCTGGTTCCTGTGATATTTGCACCAGGAGCATCCAGAGAATCTACAAGGCCGGAGCCAACCGGATCAGATACTGCGGAGAAAACAACCGGTGTATCGCTTCCCTCTGTAGCGGACTGCATACGCATTGCCACCGGTGTAGCCACACCAACCATCAGGTCAACCTTATCCGCCTGAAAATCTGAAATGATCTGTTCCATAACACTGGCATCTGCATTACAGTTATCATAAAACACATCAAATGTGACACCCTTTTCTTTGCCAAGCTCCTCCAGACGGGACTGGATGTTGTCTACGATCTGGTTCAGGGAAGCATCATCTACATAATTGCAGATGCCCACTTTAAAATCTTCCGCCATAACCGGGCTTGTCATCATCATAGTTGTTGCTGCTACTGCTGCTGCGATCACTAACATTCTTTTTTTCATGGTTTTGTTCTCCCTTCTTATTTCCGCTTATGATTACCTTTTGTACACCTTGCGGTCTGCTTTTCCGGAACAACTTTCATGCGACAGAATCGCTTTTCCTGTAACACAAAAACCGTCCCAAGCTTATATCATGCTTGAGACGGTAATAAAAGTTCTTTATTATCGCGGTACCACTCAAATTGACGAATCGTCCACTTTCCGGTGTACTAACATACACTCCTCATTGGTAACGGGTTCGGTTCCCGTCGGCGCCTACTGTACAGATAAATAGTTCGGGCCACCCTCGAAAGTCCATTCAACATCTGGTCCCCTGCGGATTTCCACCATCACCGCTCTCTGTGAAGCTTCCTGAAATGTTTACTTCTCTTTCTCACTGGTTTGTTTTTTAAGTTGTGTTTACTTTAGCACATCAACGTGAGTCTGTCAAGTCCAAAAATAAAATTAATTCTTAAAGCTGTGGATCGGTGCCGGGATCCTTCCACCTCTCTGTACAAATGCATCACAGGAGAAGGAATTTACAGGCATGATCGGAGCATAGCCAAGAAGACCTCCGAACTCAACCGTTTCGCCCACACCCTTACCGATAACCGGGATGAGACGTACTGCAGTTGTCTTCTGATTTACCATACCGATGGCAGACTCATCTGCAATGATACCTGCCAGTGTAGTCGCCTTGGTATCTCCCGGAACTGCGATCATGTCCAGACCAACAGAGCATACACAGGTCATGGCTTCCAGCTTCTCCAGAGTAAGCGCTCCCTCGTTTACCGCATCGATCATTCCCTGATCCTCGCTGACAGGAATAAAGGCACCACTTAATCCGCCCACAGCAGCTGCTGCCATAACGCCGCCTTTCTTCACCTGGTCGTTGAGAAGTGCAAGCGCTGCAGTTGTTCCAGGTGCACCGGCTCTCTCAAGGCCGATCTCTTCCAGGATCTCAGCTACGGAATCACCGATAGCCGGTGTCGGTGCAAGAGAAAGATCCACAATACCAAACGGCACGTCAAGACGCTTGGATGCCTCACGTGCAACCAGCTGTCCAACTCGTGTAACTTTGAATGCGGTACGTTTGATCATCTCGCAGAGAGTTCCGAAGTCCTCGCCACGAACCTGCTCCAGAGCTTTCTTTACAACGCCAGGGCCACTGACACCTACGTTGATGATGCAGTCCGCCTCTGTGACACCGTGGAACGCGCCTGCCATAAACGGGTTATCATCCGGTGCGTTACAGAATACTACCAGCTTGGCACATCCAAGAGAATCCTGGTCCTTAGTAGCCTCTGCTGTTGCGAGGATGATCTCGCCCATCAGCTTTACGGCATCCATGTTGATACCGGTCTTGGTGGAACCAACGTTTACAGAACTGCAGACGCGCTCTGTTTCTGCCATTGCCTGAGGAATGGAGCGGATAAGAAGCTCCTCTGCCGGAGTCATTCCTTTGCTTACCAGTGCAGAATATCCGCCGATAAAGTTAACGCCAACTTCCTTGGCACATTTATCCAGCGTTCTTGCGATGGTCACAAAATCCTCCGGTTTCTTACATGCAGCCCCGCCAACCAGAGCAATGGGTGTTACGGAAATTCGTTTATTTACAACCGGGATACCGTACTCGGTTGCGATCTCATCACCGGTAGCTACCAGATTTCTGGCCTTTGTGGTGATCTTTTCGTATATTTTCTGATTCAGTGCATCCAGGTCAGGATCGATACAGTCCAGAAGGCTGATCCCCATGGTGATGGTACGCACATCCAGATTCTCCTGCTCGATCATTTTATTTGTCTCGTTTACCTCAAAAATATTGATCATTTTATTTTCTCCCTGATGATTGATGTAAAGTAGATATCATATGCATTGGCAATCCGCATTCGCTGCTTGATCATACTCGATGCATCATGTTAAAAATATCTTCATGCTGGCAGTGGATCACAACACCGATCTCCTTACCCAGATTTTCAAGCTCTTTTGCAAGTTCACCGCCATCCTTTTCACATTTTGCTGTGTCTGCGATCATCATCATGTTGAAGTAACCCTGAACGATGGTCTGAGAAATATCCAGAATATTAACCTGATTCTCTGCAAGATATGTACAAACCTTTGCAATAATTCCTACTGTGTCATTTCCTACTACTGTGATAATTGTCTTCTTCATCGTTTTTTCCTTTCTACACTGTGATTATTTCTGATATGTGATCCCTCTTCGCTACCTGGATCTTAAAATCCCTGGAACGGTACGGGTTGTCACCAAGTGTCACCTCCGAGCACACAGTCTCGTAGGCAAGTTCTTCATAGTTGTTTTCTCTGCTTAAATGGCCAAGAAAAACCGCCTTCAAATTATCATGGAGGATCCGACAGAGCAGACGTCCTGCATTCTCATTGGAGAGATGTCCACGGTCTCCCAGAATCCTCTGTTTGAGATAATAAGGGTATTTTCCAACCTGAAGCATGCGGATGTCATGATTTGCTTCCAAAAGCACCGCATCCAGATTCTCCAGATTTTTTACAATGTAATCATTATATTTTCCAAGGTCCGTGGCAATGCCCACAGAATGCTCTCCACATTCCAGGCGGTAACCCACCGGCTGTGCAGCATCATGGGGAATGGTAAAAGGATTTACCGTCAGGTCCTTGATCCCAAAAGGCTCATCCTCCCGGATCTCGTGGATCAGTCCCTCCGGCATTTTTCCAAGGGATTTCATACGAAGCATGGCATCTGCGGTTCCACCTGTGGTATAGATGGGAATTCCGTATTTTCTGGAGATCACTCCCAGTCCCTTGATATGGTCGGAATGTTCATGTGTGATCAGGATACCGTCCACATCTTTCCCGGTAAGATCCAGGGAATTCAGGCCTTTTTCGATACTCTTCCCGCTGATCCCCACATCTACCAGAACATGTGCCTCCTCAGATCCCACATAAATACAGTTGCCGCTGCTTCCGCTGGCAATACTACAAAGTCTCATTTCTCTCTATCCCTTCTCTGATCTGTCTCCGGGTACCCTTCAGATCTCCATTATTCTCGATCACATAATCCGTATGTTCTCTGAAAACCTGGTCAGATACCTGGTTTCGGATAATGCCAAGAGATTTCTCTCTGGAATAGCCACGGCTTTCCATCAGACGACGGATCCGGATTTCCTCCTCTGTATACACATACCAGACTTCGTCACAGAATTCCTGATAATTCTCTTCCAGAAAAAGAGCAGCTTCCACAACACAGATCTCTCTTCCGGCTTCCTTCTGTTCTCCAAGAAGATCTAGGATTCTCTGCTTTACAGCCGGATGGATGATCCCGTTTAATTTCAAAAGCATATCCTTATCTGTGAATACTACATCAGAAATCCGTCTCCGGTCAATAGTTTTATCTTTTTTTATGATTTCTTTTCCAAACAATGCGATCACCGCATCGTAACATTCTTCCCCCGGTTCCATCAGAATGTGACCAAGCTGGTCTGCCTGGATCACATATGCCTGGAAATCTTCTTCCAGGATTCCAAGTACTGTACTTTTTCCGGCCCCTACTCCGCCGGTTACTCCGATCACTCTCATTTATTTCGCCTCATACCAGCTGTCACCCTGGTGCATATCTACGTCAAGTTCCACTGCAAGGTCTGCAGCTCCCTTCATCTCTTCTTCCAGAATACGAGAAACTTCCTCGATCTCTTCTTTCTTTGTCTCGATCAGAAGCTCATCATGAACCTGCAGCACCAGTCTTGAACGCAATCCCTCTTTTTTCATTCGTTCATAAACATGGTTCATGGCTATTTTGATGATATCTGCTGCAGTACCCTGGATCGGAGAGTTCATGGCTACACGTTCTCCGAAGGAGCGCTGCATGAAATTACTGGATCTCAGCTCCGGCACGGGCCTTCGTCTGCCGAACATAGTTGTCACATAACCGTGTTCCTTGCCATCCTTTACCAGACCGTCCAGAAAGCCCTTGATCTTCGGATAGGTCTCGAAATATTTCTCAATATAGGCAGCTGCCTCTTTTCTGGTAATACTTAGATCCTGGCTCAGTCCAAAGGAACTGATCCCATAAACGATTCCGAAATTTACCGCCTTGGCATTTCTTCGCTGAAGAGATGTCACTTCATCCAGCGGCACATGAAACACCTGGGATGCGGTGAGCCGGTGGATATCCTCCGCCTCACGATAAGCCTGGATCAGTTTTTCATCACCGGACATATGTGCCAGCACACGAAGCTCGATCTGGGAATAATCAGCATCCAGAAATACAAATCCCTCCTCCGGCACAAAAACCTTACGGATCAGCCTGCCCAGCTCCATACGGACCGGTATGTTCTGAAGATTCGGATCTGTACTGCTGATACGACCGGTTGCTGTGATCGTCTGATTAAAAGTAGAGTGGATCCTTCCATCTTCTCCGATCACATTTCCGAGACCATCTGCATAAGTGGATTTCAGCTTGGTCAGCTGACGGTACTCCAGGATATCTTTTACGATGGCATGATCCGGCGCCAGCTTATCCAGGATATCCGCCGCTGTGGAATAGCCAGTCTTGGTCTTCTTTCCACCTGGAAGTCCCAGCTTTTCAAAAAGGATCACACCCAGCTGTTTCGGGGAATTGATATTAAACTCCTCCCCTGCTTCCTGCCAGATGGTTTTTTCCAGCTCCTGGATACGGACTTTAAGTTTTTCACCATAGCTCTTAAGCTCTTCACCCTTAACGGAAATCCCCCATTTTTCCATGGAATCCAGGGTAAAGACAAGAGGAAGCTCGATCTCATCATAAACCTTACGCATGCCTGTTTCATCCAGTTTTTCAAGAAGAACCTTTCGAGCCATGCAGGGCACAAACGCCTGATAGCAGGCATAATTTCCAAGGCATTCCAGTTCCTCTTCCCAGGCCTTTTTCAGAGAAGTCTTTCCAAGAAGGTCTTCCTTTGAGGGGAGCATCATACCATCCAGATATTCTCTGGCGATGTCATCATGGGAATAGGAAGATTTCAGCGGGTTCAGAAGATATGCAGCAACCCCCGCATCAAAAACCTTCTTCGGATCATCAAGGGAAACATGTTTGAGAACTGATTTAATATCCATAGCACAGAGCACCGTACTGTCCGCCAGAGTTTTCAGTTTTCCGCAAAGGTAATCCCCTGTGAGAAGTCCTCCTACCGGAATCTGATAGATTTCTTTTTCATCCAGGACCAATCCCACGGTATACACCTGATCCGGATCTGCAAGAACAGAAATACCCACCTGATCTTTCTGCGCTGCTTTTTCAAACAGTGCCTCCACACCGGAAAGATCATTACAGGTAAAAAATTCCAGTTCCATGGAGGAATCTGCTGTCGTAGCCGGATCAAAACGGTTCAGCATGTTCTTAAATTCCAGGCGTTTACACAATTCATATGCCTCCGGAGTATAGGGATTTTCCACTTTCGCTTTTTCGTAGGAAAATTCCAGCGGACTATCTGTGTTGATGGTTGCAAGCTCTTTGGAAAGCTGTGCCAGATCATAATGCTCGCGGAGAGATTCTTTCGCCTTATTAGGCTTTACCTCTTCCAGATGCTCATGAGCATTCTCAATGGAACCGAACTGCACGATCATCTTGGTCGCGGTTTTCTCTCCAACGCCCGGGATTCCCGGAATATTATCGGAGCTGTCGCCCATCAGCGCTTTCAGTTCTATGATCTGCGGCGGCGTTACCTGATATTTCTCAAGAACTTCCGCTGTATGGTAGTTTTCAATGGTTGTCTTTCCCCGGACAGTCTTCGGAAGCCGGATCAGCACCTTATCTGTGGCAAGCTGAAGAAGATCACGGTCTCCGGAAAGAATGGTAACATCCATCCCCTTTGCTTCACTTCTTCTGGCGACCGTACCAAGAAGATCATCTGCTTCATAGCCTTCCAGGGACATGATGTTGATTCCCATGGCAGAAAGCATCTCCTTGATCAGCGGAACCTGTTCCCGAAGCTCCTCCGGCATGGGTTTTCGGGTGCCTTTATAGGCTTCATATCTCTTATGCCGGAACGTAGGTGCACTCAGATCAAATGCAACGGTAAGATACTCCGGCTTCTCTTCCTCCATGATCCTGAACATAATATTCAGAAATCCATATACCGCTCCTGTATGACGTCCTTCTGCATTGGTAAGATCCGGCAGACCATAAAACGCACGGTTCAGGATGCTGTGACCATCGATCAGTAATATTTTTTCACTCAAAATCAAATTCCCTCCTTCAGTTCCAGGATCACAAAAACAAGAAAGACCACCAGTGCCGCGATCAGAACGCAGACTGCCACTGCAGCGATCGCTCTGTGAAATTTCTTTTTTCGGATATACCTTCTGGATTTTCGGATATCCTCTTCCAGAAGCTCCTTAAAATCCAGAACAGTATCTTCCTGTTTCTCATCCAGCTGCTGCATGGCCTTATGTACAATGAAATATGTGGCAAGCTCATCGTAGCAGGAGGAACACTTCTCAATATGCTCTAGAAAATCCTCCAGATCATTCAACGGCAACGTATGATCGATATATTTATTAACCATTCCCTCTGCAATACGACAGTTCATATTTTCCCTCTCTTTCAAAGCAGCGGATTCTCCCATATGATAAGCCTCTTCTGAGATCCCGCTTCACAATTTGCCCCAGACTGGGGAAATATTTCCCAGAATATTATATCATTATAGCGAATTAAACGTTGAATGACAAGGGCGGTTTCCTGTGGTATACTTGAGATGTCCCGGTCAGAAAACAGAAAAACTGACCAAATATGAAAATCCAGGCAAGGAGGATCACCATTATGAAATCTATAGCAATCGTTACAGACAGTAACTGCGGCATGTCTCCCGCTCAGGTAAAAGACCTTGGCATCTACATGCTTCCAATGCCGTTTTTTATAGATGATAAGGAATATCTGGAAGACATTGACATGAACCAATCAGAGTTCTTTCAGCATCTTGAACAAAATCCAGGCTGCAGAGTTTCCACATCCCAGCCTACACCGGAATCCGTCACTACCCTCTGGGACAAGCTACTCAAAGACTACGACGAGATCGTACATATCCCCATGTCCAGCGGTCTCTCCAGCTCCATGCAGACTGCCCGCATGCTTGCAGAAGACTATGATGGCCGTGTACGTGTCGTAAACAACCAGAGGATCTCCGGAACCTTACGTTACTCTGCCATCGAGGCTATCCAGCAGGCCAAAAACGGTCTCTCTGCCGATGAGATTGGAACTTGGCTGGAAGAAACCCGCTTCGACTCCAGCATCTATATCACTGTAGCTACTCTGAAGTACCTGAAACAGGGCGGCCGCATCACTCCTGCAGCTGCAGCCATCGGAACCATGCTCCGTCTGAAACCGGTTCTGCAGATCCAGGGCGAAAAGCTGGACGCCTTCTCCAAGGCCCGCACCATGACCCAGGCAAAAAACACTATGACTAAAGCCATCAAAGATGACATTGCAGACCGCTTTGGAGAAAAGATCAACCTGGATGTCATCCACTCCCACAACCTGGAAGCAGCCGAAGAATTCCGAAAAGAAGTCCTCACCACCTTCCCGAATATCGGTGAAGTCAACATCTTCCCTCTCTCCCTGAGCGTTTCCTGCCACATCGGCCCCGGAAGTCTGGCACTCACCTGTTCCAAGGTACACCCGGAAATATGGTAAAGACTAGTCAGAAGCAATCCACATGGCCAGAGCACAGCCGGAGGGAATACTTCTGTATGGCTCTGTCTCTGGAGGAGGGCTGCTAGTCCTTAGATTCTGGAAATCTGCATTATTAAAAAAAGTTCGGCTGTCTGAGCGGCAACAAGCCGCGAGTTCCGAACTTTTTTTAATGGTTTTAGCAGATTTTCAGGGCCTTAGAACTAACGCCCAACGGAAGCCGAAGACCATACAGAAGTATTCCCTTCGGCGTCCCTCCCGCCAACATATTTAATTTTCCTGTGTATTCTCAATCTCCACCGGCGCTTCATTCAAGATCTTCATAAACTCCTCACCGGTGATCGTCTCATGCTCATACAGATACTTGGCAATCTCATGGAGCTTTCCGATATTATCTGTCAGGATCTTCGTAGCCTTTTCATGCTCCCGTCTTACAAGCTCCACAACCTTCTTGTCCAAAAGCGTCTGCGTCTCAAAGGAACAGGTTAGACTTGCATCTCCGCCAAGATACTGATTGCTTACATTTTCCATGGCAACCATGTCAAAATCATCACTCATACCATACCTGCTGATCATCGCTCTGGCAATCTTGGTCGCCTGCTCAATATCATTGGAGGCACCGGTAGTAATGGAATGGAAGATCAGCTCTTCCGCTGCACGGCCGCCTGTAAATGTAGCGATCTTATTCTCCAGTTCTTCCTTAGTCATCAGGAAATGTTCCTGCTCATCTACCTGCATGGTATATCCCAGTGCACCGGAGGTACGTGGAATGATCGTGATCTTATGGACCGGTGCAGAATCTGTCTGCTTGGCAGCAACCAGTGCATGACCAACCTCATGATAGGAAACGATCAGCTTTTCCTTATTGGAAAGTACACGGTTCTTTTTCTGATATCCGGCAATAACAACTTCGATGCTTTCTTCAAAATCCGCCTGTGTGGCAAATTTCCGTCCGTCGCGGACTGCACGGAGAGCTGCCTCATTGACAATATTGGCAAGCTCCGCACCGGAGGCACCGACTGCCGCCTTGGCAATTTCATCAAACCGGACTGTATCCGCAATTTTGATCTTCTTGGCATGAACCTTCAGGATTTCCTCACGCCCCTGAAGATCCGGAAGCTCAACCGGGATCCTTCTGTCAAAACGTCCCGGGCGAAGAAGTGCAGGGTCAAGGGAATCCGGTCGGTTGGTAGCTGCCAGGATCACAACACCCTTGGAACCGTCAAAACCGTCCATCTCTGTCAAAAGCTGGTTCAGTGTCTGCTCACGCTCATCGTTCCCGCCGCCCATTCCGGAGCCGTCACGTTTCTTGCCGATCGTATCGATCTCATCAATAAATACGATACATGGTGCCTTCTCATTGGCCTGTTTAAAAAGATCACGGACCTTGGCAGCACCCATACCCACAAACATCTCCACAAATTCCGAACCGGAAATTGAGAAAAACGGAACCTCCGCCTCACCGGCAACTGCCTTGGCAAGAAGAGTTTTACCGGTTCCGGGAGGGCCTACAAGAAGGGCACCCTTCGGCATGGAAGCACCGATTTCTCTGTATTTCTCCGGATTATGAAGGAAATCTACAATTTCCGTCAAAAGCTCCTTGGCTTCATCCTCACCGGCAACATCTGAAAATTTGATTCCCGTAGAGGATTTCACATAAACCTTGGCATTGCTTTTGCCAAAGGACATCATTCCTCCCGGTCCTCCGTTTCCCATGGAACTCATCATCTTCTTGCTGAGCCAGCGTCCCAGGAGAATAAAAATTGCGATCGGGAGTACATATCCCAGGATCAGAGATAAAAGCAGGGACTGTCTCTGAGGTGCAGTACCCTCTATACTTACGCCCGCATCGTAAAGATGGGATACAAGATCCTGATCCTCTACAGATACCGTCTTACAATAGACATCATTTCCATCTACCTTCATCGTATAATAGATATAATCAGAATTAATAGTTGCTTCATATACTTTTCCTCTGTCTACAGCTTTCAGGAAGGTGGTGTAATCGGTCTCTTTTACACTTCTCTCAGAAAGAGCAGGAAGAGCAAAAACATTCAGCAGAACAATAATTACGACCGCAATAATGTAATATACATACAGCGGCCGCTTCTCTGGTTTTTTTGAATTCAGATTCATGCAGTCTCCTCCGTTATCTTATAGTATATTGCTATATCCACAGTGCTATATCAGGTGGTACAGCCTTGTAGTACACTCTACCACTTTTTTCAGTCAATTTCAAGGATGCCTCATCCGATTTCATAAACTTTTTAGAATTAAAAATATTTCCAAATAATACCTTTATTCTGAAAAAATCCTTGCAAGCCACCTGATACTGTGCTATTATAATAAATGGTTATGCCGCTGTGGCGGAATTGGCAGACGCACTTGACTCAAAATCAAGCGGAGCGATCCGTGCCGGTTCGAGTCCGGCCAGCGGCATTCGCATAAAAGACCTGACGGAGAAATCTGTCAGGTCTTTATTATAGTGCGCCCGGCGGTGCACGTTTCTAACGGGTTAAAGTCCCGAATCCGCCCGGTAGTGGGAAGGATATAGCCGAAGGCAAGGGTGTCCACCGTGAGGTGGAATCTGAAGGAAGCCGGATGTGGGAACAGACTAACCACGGGCAAATCTCTGGTCTGACGAACAGAAATCTCATATAAGGTCATGCATGAGGGTAAGGCTGCTATACAAGTTGAAGCCCAATAACTACACGGAATCAAGTATGATAAATGAGGCAGATGGATGGAGAGGAAGAAACGTGTGGTACCCGGGGAGGTCTGTGAGGTATGCCTTG
>NZ_FMUW01000019.1:0-61893 GCF_900101315.1 Blautia sp. SF-50 | reverse complement strand
AGGATATCTGAGAGGAGCTGTCCTTAGTACGAGAGGACCGGGATGGACGGACCGCTGGTGGACCGGTTGGCTTGCCAAAGCCATGGCCGGGTAGCCAAGTCCGGAAGGGATAAACGCTGAAGGCATCTAAGCGTGAAGCCCCCCTCAAGATGAGATATCCCATTCTTAGTGAAGTAAACCCCCTTGAAGACGACGAGGTAGATAGGGCAGAGGTGGAAGTGTGGTAACACATGGAGCTGACTGTTACTAATCGGGTGAGGGCTTGACCAACCAGCCGAGGAAGCGGGGATACCCCCCGCTGTAGTATCGGTACGCAGGTTAAATTTGATTCAAAAAGTTTGATTAACCATCAACAAAGCATGTATGTAGTTTTTAAGGTACAAAGGGAAAGAGGAAAGCAGGAGAAAAATCAGTACATGGATTTTTCTCCTGTTTTTATTATATATAATCATACATCTCCCACCATTTACATCTCTTTTTCCATATGCTACAATAGGTAAGACCAAAGGAGCCTGACCAGGCTGTGAGGAGGTGCAGGCTTTGACCTTTGAACTTGATTTGGGAAATTTAATCGTAAGGAGGAAAGAAAAGAGTATGTTTAATTTTCTTGTGACTGCCGAAGGCGGTCTCACAACGGCAGGATATGCCGTATCTGTTATTGCAGTCCTGATTTTGATAATTCTGGTAGCAGTATTACTTCAGAAAAACACATCTGCATTAAAATTTACCACACAGCAGCTGGTTACCTGTGCAGTAGCATTGGCACTTGCATATGTAACTTCCTACATTAAGATATTTAAACTGCCATTTGGCGGATCTGTGACCTTGTTCAGTATGTTGTTTATTGTTCTGATCGGTTACTGGTATGGCATTAAGGTAGGAATTCTTACCGGTCTTGTATATGGGATTTTTCAGTTCCTCCAGGAGCCATATGTCCTTTCATTTTTTCAGGTATGCTGTGATTACATTCTGGCATTTGGAGCCATGGGGCTTTCCGGATTATTTACAAAATCCAGAAAACATGGTCTTCTTAAAGCATACATACTAGCAATTCTGGCAAGAGGGGCATTCCATGCACTTGGCGGATATCTTTATTGGATGGATTATATGCCGGATAATTTCCCGAAGTCTCTGACAGCTTTGTATCCGATTATTTACAATTACAGTTATATTCTTCTGGAAGGTGTACTGACGATCGTAGTAATTTCTATTCCGGCAGTATCCCGTGCACTTGGGCGAATGCGAATAATGGCAACTGGTGGAAACCGACAATCTGCAGCCACCGAAAAATAATTAATACAGACACATAAATAAAAATAGATCGTTCAAGCTACTACGATCTTTTTTTATTGAAAAATCACAAAAAGTTATATAAAACAAACCAAAAACACAAAGAATACTTTTCACCTAAAGAAAGTTGTGCTATGATAATCAGGCGGAATAATTTCCCATTCAAACGGATGAAGGCAAGTCCCCACCTACAGTTTATTGCTTTTCGCAACCACATAGGAGACTTCTTTGATTCGGTTAAAATATTTCAGACAGATATAACATATCTGAACATATAAAATACAAAAGAAAAAGCAGCCATACAGTTGCGAAAAGGAGAATATCTTAAGTAATCAAATTTGTTGACTAATGTGATCAAATGTGTTTAAAAGTACTCAAAAGAGTAAATTATTATGAACACATCAAATATCACAAATTACAAGCCAAAAGATTTTGCTGAACTGTTAGGTGTATCTGTAAAAACATTACAGCGTTGGGATAGAGACGGAACTCTAAAGGCAAACCGAACTCCAACTGATAGACGTTATTACACTTATGACCAATATCTGCAATTCAAAGGAATAAGTACTGAAGATGACCAACGTCAGGTAGTTATTTATGCCAGGGTATCTACAAGAAATCAAAAAGATGATTTACAAAACTAGGTTGCATTTTTACGACAGTTTTGTAATGCCAAAGGTATTATTGTAGACCAGTGTATTGAAGATTATGGAAG
Organism: Blautia sp. SF-50; assembly: GCF_900101315.1. Classification (NCBI taxonomy): domain Bacteria; kingdom Bacillati; phylum Bacillota; class Clostridia; order Lachnospirales; family Lachnospiraceae; genus Blautia; species Blautia sp. SF-50. The sequence continues at coordinate 59,888 of NZ_FMUW01000019.1, read as the reverse complement.
TGGCCTTAATTACAATCGTAAAAAGTGGAACGAATTATTAGATGAAGTGATGGAACAAAAAATCAAAACCTCGTGCAGGATATTGTTTCAATACTCCATGTGTTCTCTTGCAGGTTGTACGGACTTCGTAAGTATAAAAAACAAATAGAAAGGGATGTGGAAATTGCTAAAGAGCTTCAAGACGGAAATAAATCCGTCAGAGGAACAGAAAGTCAAGATTCATAAGACGATAGGAACTTGTAGATTTATTTATAATTTCTATCTTGCCCATAATAAAGAACTTTACAACAACGGTGAAAAGTTTATGAGCAGTAACAGGTTTAGAGTCTGGCTTAACAATGAATATCTTTCTGAGCATCCGGAGTATTCGTGGATCAAGGAAGCTTATTCAAAAGCAGTAACACAGTCAGTAAATAATGGACAAACTGCTTTTACAAGATTTTTCAATCACGAGAGTGCTTTTCCTAAGTTCAAAAAGAAAGGCAGATCTGATGTAAAGATGTATTTTGTAAAGAATAATCCAAAGGATTGTCGTTGCGAAAGGCATAGAATCAATATTCCGTCACTTGGTTGGGTCCGTATCAAAGAAAAAGGATATATTCCAACAACTAAAGACGGATATGTGGTTAAAAGTGGCACGGTCTCAATGAAAGCTGACAGATACTATGTTTCAGTTCTTGTAGAAATTTCTGATAACAAGATTGCTGATAATTCCAATGCAGGAATTGGCATAGACTTGGGATTAAAGGATTTTGCCATTGTTTCTAATGGTAAGACTTATAAGAACATCAACAAGTCAGCAAGACTGAAAAAGCTTGAGAAACAACTTATTCGGGAACAGAGATGTCTCTCCCGTAAGTATGAAAATCTAAAGAAAGGAGAAGTCACTCAAAGGGCGAATATACAAAAACAAAAACTCAAGGTACAGAAACTTCATCATAAGATAGATAATATCCGTACTGATTACATTAACAAGACAATCACTGAGATAGTGAAAACCAAGCCATCTTATATAACGATCGAGGACTTAAATGTAAATGGTATGATGAAGAATCGACATCTTTCAAAAGCAGTTGCATCACAAAAGTTTTATGAATTTAGAACAAAGCTGCAAATCAAATGCAATGAAAATGGGATCGAACTTCGAATAGTAGATAGATGGTATCCATCATCTAAAACCTGTCACTGCTGTGGCGCTATCAAAAAAGATTTAAAGCTTTCAGATAGAATATTCAAATGCAGTTGCGGTTATGTCGAAGACAGAGATCTCAATGCTGCACTTAATTTGAGAGATGCAATAACTTACGAAGTTGCATAACTAAAACGCAAACGTAAGTATGTACCGAAGGCTATTTTCGGGAATTTACGACTGCGGAGTGTACAAGAACTTGTGAGTAGATATGATTTCGGTCAATCAAAAACATACACGGTGAAGCAGTAAGTAGAACTCGTGAGAGTCTACGTTATCTCGATGTGAGTATATTTACACATATTTTGAGTGGCAGAAGAAAAAGATGTCTAAAAAAATTGAACGAAATGATCCCTGCTGGTGTGGAAGCGGAAAAAAATATAAAAAATGTCATGAAGCATTTGATGAAAAAATGGAACTCATGAAAAAGAAGGGGTATGCAGTTCTTGACCATGATCTGATCAAGACACCTGCACAGATCGAGAAGATCAAAGAGAGCTGCAAGATCAATGTTGCAGTTCTTGATTATGTTGCAGAGCATATCGGACCAGGCGTGACGACACAGCAGATTGATGACTGGGTACATGAAGAAACAGTACGTCATGGCGGAATTCCGGCACCACTTAATTATGAAGGTTTTCCAAAAAGCGTATGTACATCTATCAACGAGGTAGTATGCCACGGAATCCCGGATGAAGAAATTGTCTTAAAAGAAGGTGATATTGTCAATGTAGATGTATCCACCATTTATCAGGGATATTTTTCTGATTCCTCCCGTATGTTCTGTATTGGACAGGTAAGTCCGGAGAAGGAGAAGCTTGTCCGTGTGACAAAAGAATGCATAGAGCTTGGCCTTGAACAGGTAAAACCATGGACACCGATCGGAAATATGGGAAGTGCTGTACACAAACATGCAGTGGAAAACGGCTATACAGTTGTGAGAGAAATTGGCGGACATGGTGTAGGTCTTGAGTTTCATGAAGATCCATGGGTAAGCTACACATCTAAGGAAGATTCAGGTGTACTCATGGTACCCGGAATGATCTTTACTATTGAACCAATGGTCAATATGGGATCTGATGAAATCTATACAGATGAGATCGATGACTGGACAGTGAGGACAGAGGATGGTCTGCCATCGGCACAGTGGGAGATCATGGTCCTTGTCACAGAAACAGGACATGAGGTCCTTTGCTGGTAAAAGCCATCGAAAATCCGGAAAAAAAGTCCTTGCAATGAGAAGTTATCTAGTGTATAATCACATATGTTGTGAAAAAAGATGGTCCTCTGTTACCATATGTGTATTAAGAACATCCAGTATAATTAAGGAGAGAAAGAAATGAACGAAATTATTAAGAACATTGAGTCCGCTCAGCTGAAAGCTGAAGTACCGCAGTTCCGCGTAGGAGACACAGTAAGAGTACACGCACTGATCAAAGAGGGAACACGTGAGCGTGTTCAGATCTTCGAGGGTACAGTACTTAAGAGACAGGGTGGAAGCACAAGAGAGACTTTCACAGTAAGAAAGAGCTCCAACGGTGTTGGTGTTGAGAAAACATGGCCGCTTCATTCCCCACATGTAGTTAAGGTTGAGGTTATCCGTCATGGTAAAGTACGCCGTGCGAAACTGAACTACCTGAGAGATCGTGTAGGTAAAGCAGCTAAGGTTAAAGAGCTTGTAAAATAATTTCATAAGTAAAGAGGCAGGGACAATAACATTTGCTATTGTCCCTCTTTTTACATCAGTGCGTATGCGTGTAAAGACACATACAGGGGATAGAATATGGGATTAAATAAGAAGATTAATATCGAAAATCTGAAGGAAAACAGAGCTGTTTCCGAAGCAAGGGAGAAGCTTCGTGATGACAGGACAAGAGGAATCGTGAAATGGGTGTTTGAAATTATTGTGACCCTGGTTTTTGCTGTGCTGGTTGCAATTTCTGCATTTCAGACTGTGACATTGCAAGAAAGTGCCATGGAACCCACGTATTCTGTAAGTGAAAAGTTTTTTGTAAACAGGGCTTTATATAAGGTCAGTTCACCAAAACGTGGAGATGTGATCGTTTTTAAAACAAGCGCCAGTGACTCGGCAGCCCTGCATATCCGACGTGTGATCGGCCTTCCCGGGGAGACTGTTCAGGTTAAAGACGGGAAGATCTATATCAACGGCAAGGTTTATGAAGAAAACGGAGCTTATCAGGATATGACAGATGGAGGACTTGCAAATAGTGCTATAACTCTGGAAAGCGGGGAATATTTTGTCCTTGGTGATAATCGCAATAACAGTGAGGACAGCCGCTTCAGCGATATCGGAAATATCAGTAAGAAGTACATTGTCGGGAAAGTTTGGTTTACAGTTTCTCCGAAAAATAAAATAGGTTTTATAAAATAGATCAAAGTAAACAGATTAAAGTATAGATAAATGAGGTGAATTATGAACGTACAGTGGTATCCAGGCCATATGACGAAGGCGAAGCGTCAGATGCAGGAAGATATCAAGCTGATCGATCTGATCATTGAGCTTGTAGATGCAAGAGTTCCTCTTTCCAGCCGAAATCCGGATATTGATGAGCTGGGAAAAAACAAGGCGCGTATGATCCTTCTCAACAAAGCAGATCTTGCCGATGAGAGACAGAACCGTGCCTGGATGGAATATTTCAAAGAAAAAGGAATCTATGCGGTAAGTATTGATTCCCGCAATAAGGGATCTATGAAGGCCGTTTCTGCGGCAATCACAGAGGCATGTAAGGAAAAGACAGAGAGAGACCGGAGACGAGGAATCAAAAACCGTCCGGTACGTGCGATGGTTGCAGGAATCCCTAATGTTGGAAAATCAACATTTATCAATACCTTTGCAGGAAAAGCCTGTGCCAAGACCGGTAATAAACCAGGAGTTACAAAAGGAAAACAGTGGATACGTCTGAATAAAAGTGTGGAGCTTCTGGATACCCCTGGAATTCTCTGGCCAAAATTTGAAGATCAGGAAGTTGGAATGCGTCTTGCCTATATCGGTTCGATCAAGGACGATATTCTGAACATCGAAGAACTTGCCCTGGGTCTGATCGGATATCTGCAGGAGTTTTATCCGGCAGCGATCAGAGAGAGATACAATGTAGAAGAAGAGCTGAAACCGCTGGATATCCTTACTGCAGTTGCGAAAGCAAGAGGATGTCTGAAAAAGGGCGAAGAGCTTGATTATGAGAAAGCATCCCGCCTTTTGCTGGAAGAATTTCGTTCCGGAAAACTGGGAAAAGTGACTCTGGAGTTTCCAAAAGGTCCGGAGGAAGCGTAATGGAAACAATGAAAGATATCAAGGCGCGTTTTGCGTCAGCGAAGGAGGGCGAATATAACGCCCTTTTTCGTCATTATGAAAATGATGAGAGAAGCGGTGTACAGAAACTGATCCAGCAGTATCACAAAAAGCTTCAGGCTCTGGAGGATGAGCGTGTACGTACAGAGAGCATGAAGAAATATGAACATGAATATGAGCATCTTGGATATCTTTGCGGGATCGATGAGGTGGGAAGAGGCCCTCTTGCCGGACCGGTAGTCGCCTGTGCGGTGATCCTTCCGAAAGACTGCGATATTTTATGGCTGAATGATTCTAAAAAGCTTACAGCTAAGAAGAGAGAAGAATTGTACGATGTGATCCTGGAGGGAGCAGTTTCTGTTGGAATTGGAATGGCAAGTCCGGAGAGGATTGATGAGATCAATATCCTGCAGGCAACCTATGAGGCAATGCGTCAGGCAGTGAGCAGGCTTTCTGTGCAGCCGCAGCTGCTTTTGAACGATGCGGTTACCATACCGGAAATCCAGATTCCGCAGGTACCCATCATCAAAGGTGATGCAAAAAGTGTATCCATTGCGGCAGCAAGTATTGTTGCCAAAGTGACCAGAGACCGGATGATGGAAGAATATGATAAGGTTCTTCCGGAATACGGATTTGCCTCCAATAAAGGATATGGTTCTGCAGCGCATATTGAAGCATTGAAGAAATATGGACCAAGTCCGATACATAGAAAAACGTTTATCACACATTTTGTATAAAAATACTTAAGATACCGACATCAAAAACAGAAAGGTTTTGTTTATCTGAAGGAAAATAGAAGACAGAAGGGCAGCTATTATGAAGGAATTGCTGCAGCGTTCCTGGAAGAAAAGGGGCTACAGATCAAGGAAAGAAATTTTCGCTGCCGAAGTGGTGAGATCGATCTTGTTGCACAGGATGGAAGATATCTGGTGTTTATTGAAGTGAAATACAGAAAGAACGGAAAGAGTGGAAGTCCTTTTTCAGCGGTAGGGAGAGAAAAACAGAGGATCATCAGCAAAGTGGCAATGTTTTATCTGATTGCACATGGATACCGGGAGTTGCCTCCCTGCCGTTTTGACGTAGTAGGAATTGATGGAGAGAACATCCACTGGATAAAAAATGCTTTTGATTTTTGCAGTTGAAAGGACTGGTCACATAAGATGAAAATAAAATGGTATAAAGATAAACAGCTAATGAATGTAAATCAGAAGAACAAGGTTACCTGGCTTACATATCCTGCTTTTGAGAAACTTCCCGGGATCGTACATGGCTTCAGTACCCGCCTGGGAGGAGTAAGCCAGGGGATTTATGAATCTATGAACTTAAGCTTCACAAGAGGGGATGAAGAGTCTGCGGTGCGGGAAAATTACCGCAGACTTTCTGCTGCTATGGGATTTTCCATGGAAGATATCGTAACCTCTGATCAGACACACACCACCAATGTACGTGTGGTCACGGAAGAAGACAGAGGAAATGGGATCACAAAACCAAGACCTTATACAGATGTGGATGGAATGATCACCAATGTGCCGGGACTGGTGCTGGCAACGTTTTATGCGGACTGTGTACCACTTTTCTTTATAGATCCGGTACATAGAGCTGTGGGATTATCTCATTCCGGCTGGAGAGGTACTGTAGGAAAGATCGGAAAAGTGACGGTGGAGAAGATGACTGAGGAATTTCAGACAGATCCTTCAGAGCTTTATGCAGCCATTGGTCCTTCTATCTGTCAGGATTGCTATGAAGTTAGTGAAGATGTGATCGATCAGTTTAGAGAGGCGTTTGAAGAAAAATACTGGGATGTGCTTTTTTACAGAAAACCAGATGGGAAATACCAGCTGAATCTGTGGGAGGCGAACCGAAGGATCTTTCTGGATGCAGGCATAAAAGAAGAGCGGATCTCAATGCCGGGCATCTGCACCTGCTGTAATCCGCTCTTTCTTTACTCACACAGGGCTTCTCACGGGAAACGTGGAAACCTGGGAGCATTTATTACTGTTCGTTGACTTTTTTCATGAGATCCATGATCTTTTCGTTGCTGGAACGAACCTTCTCGACAGATACATCATGATTGATGATATCGATGATACTTGCAAGATATTTGCTCATGTTTGCTTCGATATAGTATGGACGATCAAGAAGCTCAGGAATACGATAGTTAAGGTTGGTTGTGATGACTCTGTCCAGCCAGCCTTTTTCGTAATATTCATCAAATTTGGCTACGCCATCTGTAAACAGACCGTAGGTTGTGCAGACGAATACACGTCCGGCTTTACGCTCTTTGAGCTGACGGGCAACATCCAGCATACTTTCTCCAGAAGAGATCATATCGTCGATGATGACAACGTCTTTGCCCTCTACGGAATCTCCGAGGAATTCGTGAGCAACGATCGGGTTCTTTCCGTTGACAACGGTGGAGTAATCACGGCGTTTGTAGAACATACCCATATCGACTCCAAGGATATTGGAGAAGTATACAGCACGGGACATGGCACCTTCATCCGGGCTGATGATCATGAGATGATCATTATCAAGCTTGAAATCAGGGACATTTTTGACCAGTGCTTTCAGGAACTGGTATGTGGGGAAAAAGTTATCAAAGCCCTTCAGCGGAATAGAGTTCTGTACACGTGGGTCATGAGCATCAAAAGTAATGATGTTGGAAACACCCATGGCACTTAACTCGCGAAGTGCAAGTGCACAGTCAAGAGATTCTCTCTTGGTGCGTCTGTGCTGACGTCCCTCGTAAAGAAATGGCATGATAACGTTGATGCGGTGTGCTTTACCGGTGGCTGCGGAGATGATTCTCTTCAGATCCTGGTAATGGTCATCCGGAGACATGTGGTTCTCATGACCGCATACGCTGTAAGTAAGGCTGTAATTGGTCACATCTACCATGATATAAAGGTCTGTTCCGCGGACAGATTCCTTGATGTAACCCTTACCCTCACCGGTTCCGAAACGTGGGCATTCGCAATCTACAAGGAAAGATTTTTCTGCATATCCCTGTGGGATGATGGTAGATTTCTTGGCGGCTACAAGTTCTTTACGGAATTTAACCAGCTTTTTGTCAACCTCCTCGGCCAGTTCGCGACATCCGGCAAGTGCGGCGATTCGGATCGGGGCAACAGGCATAGACTTTTCCAGCAATTCTATGTTTGGCATAATATTCCTCCTAAGTGTATGTCATTAAAAATTCTCAGTCTATTTATAACATCAGACCCACGTGTCAGTCAAGGTGTTTTCTCAAAGTGTTGATTTTTAAGAGCAAAGTTGTTATTATATACGGGATAGAAAAGGGAGATAATGATGAAATTAAGAAAGCATATGATTTCCAGGGTGCTGCCCGACAGTATTGCCGAGGAGCTGGGGCTGGAGCCGGGAGACAGACTTGTGTCTGTAAACGGACAGCCTGTGGAAGATGTCTTCGATTACCGGTATCTCATGAATGAAGAGCTCGTGGTGCTTCTGGTAGAGAAGCCTGATGGTGAAGAGTGGGAGCTGGAGGTAGAGAAGGAATATGAGGAAGACCTTGGAATAGAATTTGAGAACGGAGGACTGATGGATGACTATCGCTCCTGTTCAAATAAGTGTATGTTCTGTTTTATTGACCAGATGCCTCCAGGTATGCGTGAGACGCTGTATTTTAAGGATGATGATTCCAGGCTTTCCTTTCTTCAGGGAAATTATGTTACGCTTACCAATATGAGCGAGAAGGATATTGAGCGTGTGATCCGCTATCATCTGGAACCGATCAACATTTCGTTCCAGGCAATGAATCCGGAACTCCGGTGTAAAATGCTGCATAACCGTTTTGCAGGAAAGGCTCTGGATAAGGTGGATATGCTGTACAATGCAGGAATCACCATGAATGGACAGATCGTACTGTGTAAGGGTGTCAATGACGGAGACGAGCTGGAATACAGCCTCGAAAAGCTTTCCGCTTATGCGCCGGTCCTTCAGAGCGTTTCTGTTGTACCGGTAGGACTTACCAAATACAGAGAAGGTCTCTATCCTCTGGAACCTTTTAATAAGGAAGATGCTGAAAAAGTCCTGGGGCAGATCGAACGCTGGCAGAAGATCATGATGGAGAAATATGGGATCCATTTTATCCATGCTTCAGACGAATGGTATATTCTGGCAGACAGGGAGCTTCCCTGTGAGGATGAATATGATGGATATCTGCAGCTTGAGAATGGCGTGGGAATGCTCAGACTTCTGGAAACGGAAGTAAAAGAAACGCTGGAGGGGCTTTCCGGTGACGACCGTAAGGTGACAGGCAGGATCGCCACAGGAAAACTGGCAGCGCCTTTTATCGCACGCTATATTAAAGAGATCCAGAAGAAATATCCCAATGTGCAGATTCCGGTCACAACCATCGAGAATCGTTTTTTCGGTGAAAAGATCACAGTGTCCGGCCTGATCACCGGGCAGGATCTGAAAGAGCAGCTTTCCGGTCTTGACCTTGGAGAGAAGATTCTGATCCCGTGCAGCATGCTGAAAGGTGATGAGGAGATTTTTCTGGATGACATGACACTGGAAGAGCTTTCGGAAGCGCTGAACACAGAAATTGTAATCGTAGACACAGGAGGACGTGATCTGGTGAAAGCTGTGATCAACCCTCCGGAACATAAACAAACAAGAAGGAGACAGATTTATGAGCAAACCAGTAGTAGCGATAGTGGGAAGGCCTAATGTAGGCAAATCCACTCTGTTTAACGCTCTGGCAGGTGACAATATTTCCATAGTAAAGGATACACCAGGAGTAACCCGTGACAGGATTTATGCAGATGTCACATGGCTTGACAGGACATTTACCCTGATCGATACAGGCGGAATCGAGCCGGACAGCAGCGATATCATCCTCTCAAGAATGAGAGAGCAGGCACAGATCGCCATTGATACGGCAGACGTGATCATTTTTATCACAGATGTCCGCCAGGGTCTTGTGGATTCCGATGCCAAGGTGGCAGATATGCTCCGCCGCAGCGGCAAGCCGGTACGTCTTGTAGTTAACAAGGTAGACAGCCACCAGAAATATATGATGGACGTATATGAGTTTTACAATCTTGGAATCGGAGAACCGATCCCGATTTCCGCAGCTAACAGACAAGGTCTTGGAGACATGCTGGATGAGGTGATCAAAGAGTTCCCGGATAAGAGTGAAGAGGAAGATCAGGATGATATTCCGAAGATCGCCATTGTAGGAAAGCCGAACGTGGGAAAATCTTCTCTGATCAACAAGCTTCTTGGAGAGGAGCGTGTGATCGTATCCAATATTGCAGGAACCACACGTGATGCTATTGACACAAAGGTTACCTGGAACAAAAAAGATTATATTTTTATCGATACTGCAGGACTTCGACGCAAGGGTAAGGTAAAAGAAGAGATTGAGCGCTACAGTGTTATCCGTACTGTGACAGCTGTAGAGCGTGCAGATGTGGTTGTAGTTGTGATCGATGCTTCCGAGGGTGTTACCGAGCAGGATGCTAAGATCGCGGGAATCGCTCATGACAGAGGAAAGGGTATCATCGTAGCGGTAAATAAATGGGATGCCATTGAGAAAAATGACAAGACCATCTACAAGCATACGGAAAAGATCCGTCAGATCCTTTCCTTTATGCCATATGCACAGATCATCTTTATCTCTGCAAAAACAGGTCAGAGACTTCCAAAGCTTTTCGAAAATATCGATACAGTTATCGAAAATCAGACACTTCGTATCCAGACAGGTGTTCTTAATGAGATCCTTTCTGAGGCAGTCGCTCTTCAGCAACCGCCGTCTGACAGAGGAAGAAGACTGAAGATCTTCTATATGACACAGGTTGCGGTAAAACCGCCGACATTTGTTATCTTTGTCAATGACAAGGAACTGATGCATTTTTCCTATGTAAGATATCTGGAGAACAAGATCAGGGATGCATTTGGATTTTCCGGAACTTCCCTGAAATTTATCATCCGCGAGCGCGGGGAAAAGGAATAAAAGTATGGAACGTATTATTTGTCTTGTTATCGGTTATGTATGCGGGCTTTTTCAGACAGGCTATATTATTGGAAAAGTCCACAAGACAGATATCAGAGATCATGGCAGCGGGAATGCGGGTACTACGAATGCCTTCCGGACCTTTGGAAAGAAAGCGGGAGCGATCACCCTGCTGGGAGACTGCCTGAAGTGTGTACTGGCTATTGTGATCGTGAGAATGGTTTATGGAAATTCCATGAATGGTATCCTTCCGCTTCTTACCCTTTATGCAGCATTGGGATGTATCCTCGGCCACAATTTTCCGATTTCTATGGAATTTCGCGGTGGAAAGGGAATTGCTGCTTCTGTAGGCATGATCATTGCTTTTGACTGGCGGATATTTATTGTATGTGCAGTTGTCTTTTTTGCACTGTTCTTTACAACTCATTATGTATCGCTTTGCTCTCTCAGTGCATATGCGGTGGCTTTTATCCTGATCCTAGTTTTTGGACATATGGGAAAATATGGGATGGATCAGGCGCATACTGTTGAGCTTTATATCGTGATGGCAGTTCTTACAGCAATGGCGTTCTACAGACACAGGGCAAACATTGTAAGACTGTTTCATGGAACAGAGAATAAGGTGTTTTTAAGCAGTAAGAATAAAAAATAAGAGGTAAGATTTATGGCAAAAATCAGCGTACTGGGTTCGGGGAGCTGGGGATTAGCCCTGGCACTCCTGTTGCATAATAATGGCCATGAAGTCCTTCTTTGGTCAGCAAGACCGGAGAATGCCCGGAAACTCCGGGAAAAAAGAGAAAATCCTGACAGGCTTCCGGGGGTACGGCTTCCGGATGAAATCGATGTCCTGACAGATCTGGAGCGTGCGCTTAAGGATGTGGATGTAACAGTTCTGGCAGTAGCTTCCCCGTATATCCGGAGTACTGCACACAAGATGGCATCGTTTGTGTGCAGGGACCAGAAGATCGTCAATGTTGCTAAAGGTATTGAGGAAAAGACACTGAAAACACTCAGCGAGGTGATCGAAGAAGAAATCCCGCAGGGTAATGTAGCTGTACTTTCCGGTCCAAGCCATGCGGAAGAAGTAGGACGCGGACTTCCTACAACCTGTGTGATCAGCGCACATACACAGGAAACTGCGGAATACCTTCAGAGTATTTTTATGAGCCCTGTGTTCCGCGTGTATACAACACCGGATATCCTTGGGGTGGAACTTGGCGGAGCACTGAAAAATGTGATCGCACTGGCAGCAGGTACTGCCGACGGCCTTGGATATGGAGATAATACCAAGGCGGCACTGATCACCAGGGGAATCACAGAAATAGGAAGACTTGGTAAAAAAATGGGGGCGCAGATGGAAACCTTTTACGGCCTGTCCGGGATCGGCGACCTGATCGTGACTTGTGCAAGTAAGCATAGCCGTAATCGAAAGGCCGGATATCTGATCGGCCAGGGATATACGATGGAAGAAGCTATGAAAGAAGTGCAGATGGTTGTGGAAGGCGTTTATTCTGCAAGAGCTGCAAGAGAGCTTGCGGAGAAATATGAGGTGGAGATGCCTATCATAACGGAAGTGAACCGCGTACTGTTTGAAGGAAAATCAGCAGCGGAAGCAGTAATGGACCTGATGCTGCGTGATAAAAAAGTGGAAACGCCCATGCTCCCGTGGGGAAATGCGTGAGCGGATCAGTTAAATATTTCCGGGTTTCAGATATGTGAAATGCTAAGCTGGGAATAACAGGATCGCCGTATCAACTGAAAAGAAAAAATAAAAAGATATCTGTCAGAAGATCACTTATGCTCTGACAGATATCTTTTTTGCATTATTATGGGAAATTAAAACTGAATATCACGGAGATCTTCTGGAACATGAGAAGTATGCAGATCTTCGTTCAGTGTATCGATGATCGCCATATCTTCATCCTCGATGTTGAAGTCAAAGATATTTCCATTGCTGCGGATTCGTTCCGGGTTGATGGATTTCGGAATGACAGAAATTCCCTTCTGTATTGCCCAGCGAAGCCCGATCTGTGCAGGAGTCCTGGCATATTTGGTCCCCAGAACACACATTACATCATTATCAAAATATGCACCTCTTGCCAGAGGAGCATAAGCCTGTACCTGAATACCGAAAGCCTTGCAGTATTCGATCAGTTCAGCAGGGTAACACAAAGGATGGCACTCGATCTGGTTTACAGCAGGAATAACCCCGGATATCTTACGAAGCTCTTCCAGATGCCGGATATCAAAATTACTGACGCCGATACTTAAAGCACGTCCAGATTCCAGAATGGATTCCAGCTCTTTCCAGGTGCTCAAATAGCAGCCGGGAACCGGCCAGTGTATCAGATAGAGATCTACATAACTGACTTTCAGACGGTCGAGACTACGGGAAAAAGCTCCCTGGACATCGCCGAGACGCTGCGCATTGTTCCAGATTTTGCTGGTGATGAAAAGATCCTTTCTGGGAACTCCGCATTTGGCAATGGCACGTCCAACGCTTTCTTCATTTTTATAAACAGAAGCGGTATCGATCATGCGGTAGCCGGCGGAAATAGCAGAAGTGACTGCTGCTTCGGCCTGTACGTCATCGGGCAACTTGTATACGCCAAGCCCCAGAAGAGGCATTTCTCTGTCGTTGTTCAGAAAAACAGTTTCTTTCAAAATAATTCCTCCTTGTATGTTCTGCTTTCCATGCTTTTGCTATTATAGCACAAAAATATGAAAGAATCACATCAATTATATTACAAAAGTGATAAAGCTTAGAGTTGGACAGACGCGCAGACTGGGTAATAAGTTGTGGTTTGAAGAGACTAACTTCGTTAAAAATGAAACAATCGAGTTAATTTACTGTCAAAGTTTTTGGAAAAATAGGAAAAACAGCATATAATTTTGGCTATATTTTATAATTATTTTCTTGATAATAACAGTGAAAAGATGTATAATAAATTTAATTGATAAATTCTTGTCATGAGAGTGTCCGCCCGGCGGATACAGGAAAGGGGTATTTATGCATTTAATCAAAGATGAGAATGGCAATCTTGTTCAGCATGGACATGCAGACAGCCATGAACATACACATGAGCACACCCATGAGGACGGTGTGACTCACAGCCATACACACAGCCATGCGGAAGGAGATAACCATTGTCATACACACGGTGATGGACACTGCGGTTCCTGCGAGAGCGGTGACTGCAAGAATGAGACTGTAGCACTTCTTACCTACATGCTGCAGCATAACGAGCATCATGCCGCAGAACTTGATCAGATGGCTGACAATCTTAAGAAGCTTAACATGGATGCAGCTGCGAAGACGATCAAAGAGGCAGTTGCAGATTTTCAGAAAGGCAATATGAGACTTGGACTTGCCCTTACACTTGTTAAGGAAGAGTTGAAATAAAAACCGACAGAATAGTTTTGACAGCATAGTGGTTAAATGATGCCACTTATTTGGAGGAATGATTATGTGTCTTGCAACAGTATATAAGGAAGAAGATAATTCTGTGATCTTTAAGAATGTAAGCCGGATCGATGTGGACGGAAATAAATTGATCCTTCGAGATATCATGGGAGATGAGCGCGTGGTAGAAGGCAGTATCCTTATGGTGGATCTTGCAAACAGCATCGTGAAACTGCAGTGTAACTGATACAAATACGTGGAGGACGATCAATGAAATTATCTGAAGCAATGAGAGAAAAAATGCTGCTTTCTTTTGAACTTTTTCCGCCAAAGACAGAAAAAGGTATGGCAAACCTGCCGGGAACCATTGAACATCTCATGAAGTATAGACCGGAGTATATTTCCTGTACATACGGTGCCGGCGGCGGAAATGTCGGTGCCAACAGGGAAGTATGCCAGATGATCAGGAATGCAGGAACTGTTCCTGTAACACACTTCACAGTGATCAAGAACACAAAAGAAGGAATCAGACAGCAGTTGGAACAGTATCTGGCAGATGGTGTTGACCATATGCTGGCACTTCGCGGAGATATTCCACTTGGTGAGACAACAACCTGCGGAGATTTCAATTATGCGACAGACCTTGTTAAATTTGTCCGTGATGAATTTGGCGATAAGTTCGAGATCGCAGTAGCCGGTTCACCGGAAGGCCATATCGCATGCAGAAGCTTGGATGCTGATATTGCTGTTTTGAGACAGAAACAGGACAATGGTGCTGATTATATCATGACCCAGCTCTGCTGGGATATGGAACAGTTTAAATACTGGCTGGACGCTATCCGCGAGGCTGGAGTGACAATGCCTGTAGACGTTGGTGTAATGCCGATCCTGGATCAGGCAGCTACCATTAATATGGCTCTTTCACGTAACGGCTGTGTAATGGACAGTGAGCTTTGCAGGCTGATCTCCAGAAACTGGCTGTTCCCGAATCCGTTTAACGCTAAAGATGCTGATGGTAAACCATTTGACATGTTCTATGAGGACAAGGTTAAACGATTCAAAGAAGAAGGAATCGAATACACCATCAGACAGATCGATGAGTATCGCGCTCTTGGTGTTGACGGTATCCATCTTTATGCATTAAACAAATGGAAAGATGTATCCGAGATCATTGACAGATCCGGACTTCGTACACTTATCTAATCATCAACGAAATAAATAAGAATTCCGGCACGATGCGGAGGTGCCAGAACAGTATCAGGCACCTCCCTTATGCGCCGGCATAACAGATATAAAATCAGGAGGTGCCCGTTTTATGGCACATGTTATTGCAGTCGCCGGAAAAGGCGGCGTTGGAAAAACTACATTATGCGGAATGCTGATCCAGTATCTCTGCGAAAAGAAAAAAGGACCTGTACTGGCTGTAGATGCAGATGCCAATTCAAATCTGAATGAGGTTCTTGGCGTAGAAGTAGATACGACTCTTGGCGATGTCCGCGAGGAGATCGCACATGCTGAGATGACAGAGAAAAGCCCGATCCCCAAAGGAATGTCCAAGGCAGATTATGCGGAGGTACGTTTTGAGGATGCTCTTGCAGAGGAAGATGATTATGATCTTCTTGTAATGGGAAGAACCCAGGGAAAAGGCTGCTATTGCTTTGTAAATGGTCTGCTTCAGGCACAGCTTGCCAAATACCAGAAAAATTATCCGTATATTGTTGTGGATAACGAAGCTGGAATGGAACATATCAGCAGAGGAATCCTTCCAAGTATGGAGACAGCAATCCTTGTAAGTGACTGTTCCAGAAGAGGAGTACAGGCAGTTGGAAGAATAGCAGAGCTTATTAAGGAATGTGATATGAAGCCTTCCAGAGTGGGTCTTATTATCAATCGCGCACCAAAAGCAGAACTGAATTCCGGAATTCTTGAGGAAATCCGGAATCAGGGACTCGATCTGATCGGTGTGGTACCACAGGATGAAGCAGTTTATGAATATGACTGCGATGGTAAACCAACCGTTACTCTTCCTGAGGATAATCCGATGAGAAAAGCAGCTTTTGAAATTTTTGATAAATTAGGTTTATAATTAATATAAACCTTTTTTTAAAAAAGAGAATAACCCATGGGTGGGGATGGGTTCCTGCTCTGGGCTTATTATAAAAAGAAAAATAAAAATAGATGTGCTATTAAAGGAGGTCTATAATGAGTGAATTCAAATTAACTACAGTGGAGGAATTTGAAGCCGCTACAGCCCGTCTTCTCGAGACAGGTGCAAAGGTAGGAGCAGATGCATGGCAGATCCGTGCAAAGAACCAGACTCCGCACTGTAAATTCGGTGAGCAGGGTATTTGCTGCCGTATCTGTGCAATGGGACCGTGTCGTATTACACCGAAGGCTCCAAGAGGAATCTGCGGATGTGATGCTCATGGTATCGTAGGAAGAAACTTCCTTAAATTTACAGCCGGTGGTGCAGCTACTCACTCCGATCATGGTCGTGAGATCTGCCATACACTGTACTGTGCAAAAGAGGGCGGAAATTATCAGGTAAAAGATCCTGAGAAACTGCTTCGCATCGCTAAAGAGTGGGGCGTGGAAACAGAAGGCAAGGATATCTATGATCTGGCTCATGAGATGGCTGAGATCGGTCTTATGGAATATGGTAAACCGTTCGGATATCAGAGATTCCTTGACAGAATGCCTGCAGGACAGAAAGAAAAACTGATCGAGAACGAAATCGCACCACGTGCTATCGACCGTGAGGTTGCAAGCTCCCTGCATATGTCTCATATGGGATGTTCATCTCTTCCGGAGGCACTTGTAAAACAGTCTATTCGCTGCGGTATGGCTGATGGATGGGGCGGTTCCATGATGGGAACAGAGTTCTCTGATGTATTATTCGGAACCCCGAAGCCACTTGATACAGAGGCTAACCTTGGAGTAATGGTTGAAGAGAACGTAAACATTGTTGTACACGGACATGATCCGAGTCTTTCTGAGATGATCTGTGAGTATGCAGACAGCAAAGAAATGATCGATTATGCAAAATCTGTAGGAGCAAAAGGAATCACCGTTTCCGGTGTGTGCTGTACTTCTA
Source organism: Blautia sp. SF-50 (assembly GCF_900101315.1). Classification (NCBI taxonomy): domain Bacteria; kingdom Bacillati; phylum Bacillota; class Clostridia; order Lachnospirales; family Lachnospiraceae; genus Blautia; species Blautia sp. SF-50. The sequence goes on along the minus strand of NZ_FMUW01000019.1, from coordinate 42,909 downwards.
ACGAGGTAGCTATGCGTCGTGGTGTTCCGATGGCTGGTAACTTCCTGCAGCAGGAGAACGTAGTGCTGACAGGTGCCTGCGAGGCGATCGTAGTTGATGTTCAGTGTATCTTCCCTGCATTAGGACCTCTGAGCAAATGTTTCCATACTAAATTTGTTACAACTTCTCCGATCGCTCAGATGCCGGATTCTGAATTTATCAGATTCAACGCTGAGACAGCAGGAGAAAATGCAAAAGCAATCGTTAAGATGGCTATCGATAACTTCAAGAACAGAAAACCTGAGCTTGTACATATCCCACAGCTGAAACAGAAAGCTACTGTTGGTTATTCAGTAGAAGCGATCGTTAAAGTTCTTGATGGTGTTACAAACTCTCAGGTTGATGTAACAGGAACAACCAAACCATTACTTGAGTGCATCACTTCCGGTGTTATCCGTGGTGCTGTCGCTATGGTTGGATGTAACAATCCTAAGATCCGTCCTGACTATGCACATATCGAACTGATGAAGAAGTGTATCGCAAATGATATCATTATCATCGCTTCCGGATGTTCCGCACAGGCAGCTGCTAAAGCTGGTCTGATGGACAAATCCGCAAGAGATCTCTGCGGTGCAGGTCTGAAACGTGTCTGTGAGCTGGCTGATATCCCACCAGTACTTCATATGGGATCCTGCGTAGATATCTCCCGTATGATGATCCTGGCTGCTGAACTTGCAAAAGATGCAGGACTTCAGATCAATCAGCTTCCTGTAGTAGGATGTGCTCCTGAGTGGATGTCTGAAAAAGCTGTATCCATCGGTAACTACGTAGTTGGTACTGGTATTGATACATTCCTTGGCGTTGATCCATATGTTTCCGGTTCTTCAGAAATGTGCGAACTTCTTACAGAGGGAACAAGAAAATGGACAGGTGCTGCTTACACAGTAGAGACAGACATCGAGAAATTAGTTGATCTTATGATCGAGAGAATTGAAGAGAAGAGAACAGCATTAGGAATCTAATCCGTTGCGATCTTTAAAATGTTATAAAAGGTGGAAGACGTAAAATGAAAATAGCAGTAACCGGTAAAGGCGGAGTAGGAAAGACAACTTTCGCAGCAACACTTGCAAGACTATACGCAGATGAGGGAAAAAAAGTCCTTGCGGCGGATGTGGATCCGGATGCGAACCTGGGTCTTGCCCTTGGATTTGACGAGGAAACCTTGGATTCTATTGTTCCAATCTCAAAAATGCGTAAGCTCATAGAAGAACGCACCGGAGCCAACAGCCAGAATCAGTTTTATAAACTGAACCCAAAGGTAGACGATATTCCGGATACTTATGGAAAAACCTGTAATGGCGTAAAGCTGCTTGTCCTTGGAACTGTGGAAACAGGTGGAGGCGGATGCGTCTGTCCTGAACATGTGATGCTTAAAAGAGTGATCAATAACCTTGTGATCCACAGAGATGATGTGGTGATCATGGATATGGAGGCCGGCCTGGAACATCTGGGCCGGGGCACCACGGAGAGCATGGATGAATTTATTGTAGTGATCGAACCAGGGGCAAGAAGTGTACAGACATATAAGAATGTTAAACGTCTTGCAAAGGATCTGGGAGTTTCTCAGGTTAAGGTCGTGGCCAATAAGGTAAGAAATCCGGAGGATGAGGAATTTATCCGGAGTAAGATCCCGGCAGAGGATCTGCTTGGAATGATCCACTACAATACAGAAGTTATAGATGCTGATCGTCAGGGAAAATCTCCCTACGATTTCAGTGAAACTGTAACAGCTGAAATCAGAAAAATCAAAGACAAAATTGATCAGAATTCAATTCTGTAAAAATAGGAGGTATTACAGTGACTTTATTTGATAGAGTATTCGGCGGAAACGATGCTGTATATGGTTTAACAGAGGGTGCTATTGACGGCGCGATCGCTCAGTATGGCGAAGACAAAGCTGTCAGCTTCCCGAATACCGCTTACAGCCTTCCTTGCTACTATGCTGTAACAGGAACAAAAGTTACAACATTAAAAGAATTAAAAGAAGCTCTTGGCGTTGTAAAAACACTTATGACAAGAGAGAAAAGACTGAACGATGCATTCATGTCCGGTGTTGCTACAGCACTCTGCGCAGAGTTCATCGAGGTTCTGAAATATATCGACGGAGCAACTCCTTACGAAGAGCCATGCTATGGACATCTTGGTGATGCTGTTATCCGTGAGCTCGGTGTACCGCTTGTAACAGGCGATATCCCAGGCGTTGCTGTTATCCTTGGTGCTGCTCCTACTACAGAAGAGGGTGTTGCTCTTGTAAAGAGCTATCAGGCACAGGGTATCCTGGTAACACTTGTTGGCGGAATCATTGATCAGGTTGCAGAAGCCGGAATGAAGACAGGTGCCAACGTTCGTGTTATTCCTCTTGGAAAAGATGTTACATCTGTTGTTCATGTAGTTTCCGTTGCGATCCGTGCAGCTCTGATCTTCGGTAACGTAACACCTGGAGATGCAGGAACACTTATGAAATACACAATGGATCGTGTACCGGCATTTGTTAACGCATTCAAACCTCTGGATGATGTGATCGTAGCATGCGGTGCAGGCGCTATCGCACTTGGATTCCCGGTTGTTACAAATGAGACAGAGAATATCTTCCGTGTACCGAAGAGCCTTATCGTTCAGGAGGACGTAAGCAAATTTAACGCTACTTCTCTTGAGGCGCGTGATATTAAGATCAAGATCACAAATATTGATATTCCGGTTGCTTTCGCATCTGCATTCGAGGGTGAGATCATCCGTCGTAAAGATATGCAGGTTGAGTTCGATGGCTCCCGTGTAGACTGTGCAGAGCTTGTACAGACCTGTGATGCTTCTGAGATCGAGGATCACAAGATCACAGTAATCGGACCTGAAGTAGATGAGATGGAATTCGGCAGCAAGAACAGCATTGCATATGTTGTTAAAGTTGCAGGTAAGAATATGCAGTCTGACTTTGAGCCGGTTATCGAGCGTAAATTCCACAACTACATCAACTGTATCGAGGGTGTATACCATACAGGACAGCGTGATATGCAGCGTATCCGTATCAGCATTGATGCATTTAATGCAGGCTTCAGAATCAAACATATCGGTGAGGTTCTTTATGCATCTGTTAAGAATGAGTTCGATGCGGTTGTTGATAAATGTGAGGTTGTTATCTATACAGATCCTGCTGAGTGTACAAGAATCCGTCATGAGGTTGCAATTCCGATCTTTGACAAACGTGATGAGCGTCTTGATACTCTGACAGATGAGTCTGTTGACGTATATTACAGCTGTATCCTTTGCCAGGCATTCGCACCAAGCCACGTATGTGTAGTAACACCTGAGAGACTTGGTCTTTGCGGTGCGGTTTCATGGCTGGATGCAAAAGCTACACATCAGCTTGACCCAGCTGGTCCTTGCCAGATCATCACAAAAGAGCGTCCGATCGATGAGAATCTTGGTTCTTATGAGGACGTTGATGAGGCAGTTCAGAAATTCTCCCAGGGTGCTCTGGAGCACGTTACACTGTACTCCATCATGCAGGATCCGATGACTTCCTGCGGATGCTTCGAGTGTATCTGTGGTATCGAGCCATTCTCCAACGGTGTTGTTATTGCTAACCGTGAGTATGCAGGCATGACACCACTTGGAATGACATTCCCTGAGATGGCATCCATGACAGGTGGTGGAGTTCAGACACCTGGATTCATGGGACATGGTAAACATTTCATTTCCTCCAAGAAGTTCATGAAGGCTGAGGGCGGTATCGAGCGTATCGTATGGATGCCGAAAGAACTGAAAGAATTCGTAGCTGACAGACTTAATAAGACTGCAAAAGAGCTTTACGGAATCGATAACTTTACAGACATGATCGGTGATGAGACGATCGCAGAAGATCCGGAGACACTGGTTGCATTCCTTACAGAAAAAGGACATCCGGCTCTCGGACTTGATCCGATGATGTAATTTATCAGGGAGAAAGGATGTGCGGACATCCTTTCTCCTGCAAACTGTTAAAAAGTTTGTTGATTTTTTAACAGAAATATAGTGCTGCATCTTGCCAATAACTGGTGCTATGTAGTATAATATAAGAAGCTCTGTAGTTTTTTAATTATTATTTTTAAGGAGGCTAACGAAAAATGCCGTTTAATCAGAAACCACAAAAGTTCAATGCAAAGATTAATGCTGTCACAATCGGAAGCGGAGATAAGACTGTGACAATTGGTGGGGATTGTACATTCCCATTTTATTCCTTTGACGCAGAGTCAGAGAACTGCCCGAAGATCGGTGTAGAGATCTCTGATATGGGTCTTGAGGGCGTATCTGAAGGTATCAAAGCTTACTATGAAGGCGCTACTACAATGGCTGACATTGCTAAGAAAGCTGCAGCTATGGAGGGTGCTGACTTTGTTGCACTTATTCTTGAGGGCGGCGACCCGAACGGTGTTAACAAATCTATCGATGAGCTGATCGCAGTTGTTAAAGAAGTTGCAGATGCAGTTGACTGTCCACTGGTTGTAGAGGGCTGCAAGAATGTTGAGAAGGATGCAGAGCTCCTTCCGAAGGTTGCAGAGGCTCTTCAGGGCAGAAATGCACTGATCCTTTCCGAGAAAGAGGAGAACTACAAAGCGATCGGTGCAGCAGCAGGTCTTGCTTACAATCAGATCGTAGGCGCTGAGTCTGCCGTTGATATCAACCTTGCTAAACAGCTTAACGTTGTTACTACACAGCTTGGTGTAGATGCTAAGAAGATCGTTATGAATATCGGTAGTGCAGCAGTTGGTTATGGATATGAGTACGTAGTATCTACTATGGACCGTATCAAAGGTGCCGCTTTAGGCCAGAATGATAACATGCTGCAGATGCCTATTATTACACCTGTATCCGCTGAGACATGGAATGTTAAAGAGGCAATGGCTTCTGAAGCAGACATGCCGGCATGGGGACCACAGGACGAGCGTGGAATCGACATGGAAGTTGAGACAGCAGCAGCTGATCTTGCAGCTGGTTCTGATGCAGTTATCTTAAGACATCCGGAATCTGTTAAGACAATTTCCAAGCTGATCAAAGCACTTGCGTAATAAATAGGAGGATAAAGAGCTATGGCACTGAATGGTATTCAGATCTTTAAATTAACACCAAAGAAAAACTGTAAGGAATGTGGATGCCCTACATGTATGGCTTTCTCTATGAAAGTTGCACAGGGCGCTATGAAAATTGAGCAGTGTCCTCATATGTCCGAGGATGCATTAGCATCTCTTTCTGAGGCAACTGCACCGCCAATGAAAACTATCAAGATCGGAACAGGCGATGGAGAGTTTACACTTGGTGGAGAGACTGTTCTTTTCAGACATGAGAAGACATTTGTAAGCAAAACAAGATATGCCGTATCACTTTGCACATGCATGAGTGATGAAGAAGTAGAAGCAAAACTTGCAGAGATCCCACACGTTGACTATGATCGTATCGGTGAGAGAATGCATGTAGAGCTTGTGTATGTAAACTGCGATGAGAATGCAGATGCTGCAAAATTTACAGCACTTGTAGAGAAGGCTAAAGGTCTTGGAAGAACACTGATCCTTGGCTGTACAGATCCTGAGATCGCAAAAGCTGCCCTTGAAGTATGTAAGGACGGCAAACCGGTTCTTAACGGAGCAAACGCTTCCAACTACGAGGCAATGAGCAAGGTTGCTACAGATGCAGGCGTAGTTCTCGGTGTATCCGGTAAGGACATCAATGAGTTATATGATACTACAGCAGCTATTGAGAAACTTGGCAACAAGAATCTTGTACTTGATACAACAGGAGCTGACATCAAAGAGACCTTTGCAAATACTGTACAGGTTCGTCGTGCAGCTCTTAAGAATCAGGACAGAACATTTGGTTATCCTTCTATCGTTAACCTTGTTAAACTTGCGAAGGGTGACAAACATTTACAGGCAGCACTTGCTTCCATGTTTACTATGAAATATGGTTCTATCATCGTTATGGAGCAGATGACATATGCAGAGGCACTTCCGCTGTTCGGTCTTCGTCAGAACGTATTTACAGACCCGCAGAAGCCAATGAAGGTAGAACCGGGCATTTATCCTCTGAACGGAGCAGACGAGAATTCTCTCGTTGTAACAACAGTAGACTTTGCTCTTACATATTTCGTAGTATCTGGCGAGCTGGAGCGTTCCGGTGTTCCGCTTAACCTGGTGATCAATGATGCAGGCGGACTTTCCGTACTTACATCCTGGGCAGCAGGTAAATTCTCCGGAAACAGCATCTCCGAGTATATCAAAGAGAATGTTGAGCCGAAGGTTAAATGCAGAAGACTGGTTATTCCTGGTAAAGTAGCAGTTCTTAAGGGCGATCTTGAGGCTAAGCTTCCTGGATGGGAGATCATCGTAGGACCAAGAGAAGCAGTACAGCTTGTGAAATTCTTAAAAGACCTTGATGCATAAACTTAAGGTTTAAGAAATCAGCTGTCCGGCAATATCGCCGGCAGTTATAAACGGCTGTGCAGGTTTGCTGCACAGCCATATCCTACTAATATGTAAAGGAGAACACGAGTATGGCAAAATTTGTAACAATTGGGGAGAGACTTTCAACAACAGCACCGGCAGTAAATAAAGCATTTACTGAGAGAGATCCTGAGCCGATCATCAAAAGAGCAAAACAGCAGCTTGATGCGGGCGCTACATATCTTGATGTAAACATCGGACCGGCTGAGAACGATGGCGAGGACCTTATGAAATGGGCAGTACAGCTCCTTCAGTCTGAGTTTGACAATGTTCCGCTTGCTCTGGATACTACAAACCAGAAAGCTATTGAGGCTGGTATTTCCGTATACAACAGAAGCAAAGGTAAACCGATCGTAAACTCTGCAGATGCTGGAGACAGAATTTCCAATATCGACCTTGCAGCAGCTAACGATGCGATCTGTATCGCACTTTGCTCTTCCGGTATGGTTGCATCAGACAATGACGAGCGTATGATGCACTGCCAGAACATGCTTGAGAGAGGTCTTGGCCTTGGTATGGAAGCAGAGGATCTCTGGTTTGATCCGCTTTTCCTTGTTGTAAAAGGAATGCAGGACAAACAGATGGAAGTTCTTGAGGCAATCAAGATGTTCTCCGAGATGGGTCTGAACTCCACTGGCGGTCTTTCCAACAACAGTAACGGTATGCCAAAACATATCCGTCCGATCATGGACTCTGCTCTTGTAGCTATGGCTATGATGAATGGTCTTACATCTGCAATCGTTAACCCTAACGACCTTCGTCTTATGGAGACAATCAAATCCTGTGACGTATTCAAGGGTAACACACTTTACGCAGATTCTTACCTTGAGATCTAATTTGGCGTGTGAACAAAACAGGAGCGCTGTTTCAGAGGCTGGGGGCTTCGGCCTTCAGCCTCTTTTTTACTAATATAGTTTAGTCTAACTCCCAACGCCACAGGTGGAAGACGAATAACTTTTACGAGGCGAGAAAGGTGGTTGCCGAATGTTTAAGGTGACTTTTGCTTTTGAAAATGGCAGTACGGTAGAAGCATTTGCCAATGCGGGGGATAATTTACTGGAGGTTGCTCGTAGTGCCAATGTGGCTATCGATGCACCATGTTCCGGAAACGGAGCCTGTGGAAAATGTCGGGTACAGTTAAAAAGCGGAGAACTGGACTCAAAGAAAACTCTTCATATTTCGGATGAAGAATATGGCGCAGGCTGGCGTCTGGCCTGTATGAGCAAGATCAGTGCAGATGTGGAGGTTCTTGTTCCGGATATTGCATCCGCGTATAAGAGCCGAATGAAAGTGGCTGATTTGAGCTCAAAAGAAGAAATCGCTATTTTTGAAAATGCCAAGCATGAAGTTGAGATGGCTGGCATAGAACTTACAAACAGTCTTGATGTTGTGGAACTTCAGATGGATATTCCATCACTGGATGATACCATGCCGGATAATGAAAGACTGACCCGTGCACTTCAGAAGTTTATGAACCTGAAGCGTGTCAGAATTCCGTATGCGGTGCTTAAGAAGCTTCCGGATGTACTTCGTGAGAGTAAATTTTCTGTGAAGTGCGTGGTTCGTACAGCACCAAATGACATGTATGTTTATGATATTTTTGACAGTAAGAAAGATGTTGTGATCGGTGGTCTTGCTGTAGATATCGGTACCACAACCGTTTCTGCAGTCCTGATCAATATGGAAACAGGAGAGATCCTGGCCAAGAGTTCTTCCGGAAACGGACAGATCCGTTTTGGTGCGGATGTTATCAATCGTATCATCGAATCTCAGAAACCTGGCGGAAAGAAGAAACTTCAGGATGCAGTGATCAAAGAGACCATTAACCCGATGATCCATGAGATGTGCAGAAGCATTCATTTCCCGGAGGAACAGATCTACCGGATGTGTGTTGCTTCCAATACGACCATGAATCATCTGTTTGCAGGGATCAATGCGGATCCGCTTCGTATGGAACCGTATATTCCTACGTTTTTCAAAACAAATTCCTTGTTTGCATCGGATGTGGGAATTGAGATCAATCCGGATGCACATATTATCATGGCTCCGAATATCGGAAGCTATGTAGGTGGAGATATCACTGCCGGTACACTGGTAAGTATGATCTGGAACAGACCGGAATTTTCTCTGTTTATCGACCTTGGTACTAACGGAGAGCTTGTATTCGGTAATTCCGATTTTATGATGAGCTGTGCATGTTCCGCAGGTCCTGCCTTTGAGGGTGGAGATATCAGCTGCGGTATGCGTGCTACAGACGGTGCTATTGAGGCATGTACCATTGATAAAGAAACTATGGAGCCGACATATAAGGTTGTAGGCGAACCTGGAACCAAACCGGTAGGACTTTGCGGTTCCGGTATCATTGATGTGATCAGTGAACTTTTTATGACAGGAATCATCAATCCGAAGGGAAAATTTGTCCGTGAGGGCAAAAGAATCCGTCACGATCATTATGGCATGGGAAGCTATGTGATCGCGTTTGAGGAGGAAGCCGGTTCTGCCAAGGATGTTGAGATCACAGAAGTAGATATTGATAATTTTATCCGTGCCAAAGGTGCTATTTTCTCTGCAATCCGTACTATGCTGAATTCTCTTGATTTCGATGTGTCCATGATCGATGACGTATATGTTGCAGGTGGAATCGGAAGCGGGATCAATATGGCTAATGCAGTGCATATCGGAATGTTCCCGGATATCCCTCTTGAGAAGTTCCATTACATTGGGAACTCTTCTCTGACGGGTGCTTATCTGATGCTTCATTCCACATCAGCAGAGAAGAAAACCTATGAACTGGCTTCAAATATGACTTACCTGGAGCTTTCTACAGTTCCTACCTATATGGATGAGTTTGTAGGTGCATGCTTTATTCCGCATACGGACACAAATCTGTTTCCGTCTGTTATGGAAGAACAGCAGAAGAGATAAAGCAGACTAAAACAGCAGAGGTAAAACATGGCTTTTAGTATAAATGACTTGAATTATGAAAAAGACAGCAAAGAAAGAATGCCCTGGGAGCATTATACAGAGGAGTTCGCTAAGGCAGACCCGGCAGAAATTGCCGGACGTCTTTCACTTCCTTATGACGAAGAGAAGAAAGAATTGACTCTGAAATTCCTGGGAAGCGTTTATTATATTTCCTGGCCGGATTTTCAGGTAACTCATAAGGAAGATGATGCGGGATTTTATCCTCTTGAGGAAATGCATTATGCAAAGATCCTTGCTATCCGTTTTCTGCTGAACGGGAATGTATCTCAGGGAAGCGGAAGGTTTAAAACATACAGGGAAATGCCCTGGGGAGAGGTTTATCTCCGTCAGTTTGATGGCAGGTGCATCAAACGCCTGGCTTTCACATACGGAAACAGACTTAAGGATTTCAAGGAGATCATGGAACACATCCATGCGGTTCCCGTGGATCATGGAGATATTGCATACCAGGTGGAGATCTTTCCAGGATATGTAGTTCAGATGATCCTCTGGGAGGGGGATGATGAATTTCCGCCGTCCTCACAGATCTTGTTTTCTGATAATTTTCCGGTTTCCTTTGCGGCTGAGGATATGGCCGTTATGGGAGACGTTATCATTGGGTCTTTAAAGGCATTTCTGAAATGTCTTTAAAAATGAAAAATAGTTAAGAACAGGATGGGACCTGTTTTTATAGAGATGCAGTTTTAAGGGATTAAAAACTGTAAAAATACCTAAAGGGAGGTAACATTATGGGATTTAAAAGTGACATCGAAATTGCACAGGAGTGCGAAATGCTTCCAATTACACAGATTGCAGAGAAGGCAGGTATTGACGACAAATATCTGGAGCAGTACGGTAAGTACAAAGCAAAAATTGATTACAATCTGTTAAAAGAGAGTGACAAGAAAGATGGTAAGCTGATCCTCGTAACAGCTATCAACCCGACACCTGCAGGAGAGGGAAAAACAACAACAACCGTTGGTCTTGCAGATGCAATGCAGAAAATGGGCAAAAAAGTAATGGTAGCTCTTCGTGAGCCATCCCTCGGACCGGTATTCGGTGTAAAAGGTGGTGCAGCAGGCGGCGGTTATGCACAGGTAGTTCCGATGGAGGATATCAACCTTCACTTTACCGGTGACTTCCATGCGATCGGTGCGGCAAACAACCTTCTTGCAGCAATGATCGACAACCATATCTTCCAGGGTAATGACCTGAACATTGACCCGAGAAAGATCACATGGAGACGTTGCGTGGACATGAACGACCGTCAGCTTCGTAATGTAGTAGATGGTCTTGGCGGAAGAACAAACGGTATGCCTCGTGAAGACGGATACGACATTACAGTTGCATCTGAGATCATGGCAGTTCTTTGCCTCGCAAGTGACATCAAAGACCTGAAAGAGAGACTTTCCAGAATCATCATCGGATATACCTATGGTAAAGTTTCCGAGCAGAAACCGGTAACAGCTGGTGATCTTCATGCAGAGGGTGCTATGACAGCACTTCTGAAAGATGCCCTGAAACCAAACCTTGTACAGACACTGGAGCATGTTCCTGCAATCGTACACGGCGGACCATTCGCAAACATCGCTCATGGATGTAACTCCGTAACAGCTACAAAGATGGCTATGAAACTTGCAGATTATGCTATCACAGAGGCTGGATTCGGTGCTGACCTTGGTGCAGAGAAATTCCTTGACATCAAGTGTCGTATGGCAGGCCTTCATCCAAGCGCAGTTGTTATCGTAGCTACTGTTCGTGCACTGAAATACAACGGTGGTGTTCCGAAGGCAGATCTGAACAACGAGAACCTTGAGGCTCTTGAGAAAGGTCTTCCAAACCTTCTGAAACATGTAAGCAATATCAAGAATGTATACAAACTTCCATGTGTAGTTGCTATCAATGCATTCCCGACCGATACCAAGGCAGAGCTTGACCTGGTTGAGGCAAAATGTAAAGAGCTTGGCGTTAACGTTGCACTTTCCGAGGTATGGGCAAAAGGCGGCGAAGGCGGCATGAAGCTTGCTGAGGAAGTAATCCGTCTTGTTGAGGAGCCGAATGACTTCACATATGCTTATGAGCTTGAGGGATCCATCGAGGATAAACTGAATAACATCGTACAGAAAGTTTACGGTGGTAAGAAAGTTGTTCTTACAGCAAATGCTCAGAAACAGGCAAAACAGCTGGAAGCACTTGGATTTGGCAACTGCCCGATCTGTGTTGCTAAGACACAGTACAGTCTGACTGATGATCAGACAAAACTTGGTGCACCGACAGACTTTGAGGTAACAGTACGTAACCTGAAGATTTCCGCAGGTGCAGGATTCATCGTTGCTCTGACAGGTGAGATCATGACTATGCCAGGTCTCCCGAAAGTTCCGGCAGCAACCAAGATCGATGTAGATGAGACAGGTAAGATCACAGGTCTCTTCTAATCGGAACATAAGATCAAAAACAACCGGAGGGGGCTTTTTATAAAGCCCCCAATGGGCTCTAAAGAGTGCTAAAATAAGAATATAAGGAGGAGAGTCCTATGGGATTTTCTACCAGTACATGTACTGAATTTGTCGAGGTATTAAGCTCCAAGGCACCGGTTCCAGGCGGCGGCGGTGCATCTGCCCTTGTAGCTGCTGTTGGTACAGCTCTTGGAAACATGGTTGGAAGCCTTACTGTCGGTAAGAAAAAATATGCAGATGTAGAAGATGAAATGTGGGAGCTGAAAAAGAAATGTGATCAGCTTCAGAAAGATTTCCTTCATCTGATCGAGAGAGATGCGGAAGTTTTTGAGCCTCTTTCCAAGGCTTACGGAATGCCGAGAGAGACAGAAGAAGAGAAGGCTGAGAAGGCTCGAGTAATGGAAGCTGCCCTCAAGGAAGCATGCTCTGTTCCTATGGAGATCATGGAGAAATGCTGCGAGGCTATTGAACTTATCGTTGAGTTCGGAGCAAAAGGTTCTAAGCTTGCAATCAGTGATGCTGGTGTAGGTGCTGCATTCTGCAAAGCAGCTCTTAAGGGAGCAAGCCTGAATGTGTACATTAACACAAAATCTATGGCTGACCGTGCGTATGCAGAGGAATTAAACAAAAAAGCAGACGCTATGCTTGAGAAATATACAAAGATCGCAGACGAGACATTTGACAGTGTTCTCGGAAGACTGAAATAGGAGGAACCAGACAAATGGCAAAGCAGTTATTAGGTAAAGAAGTAACAGCGGCTCTCAATGAAAAGATCAAAGCGAACGTTGCAGAGCTTCAGGCAAAAGGTGTAGATCCTACACTTTGTATTATCCGTGTTGGTGAGAATCCAAGCGATATTTCCTATGAGAGAGGTGCTACAAAGCGCTGTGAGACTCTTGGTGTTGCATGTGAGAAAATTCTTCTTCCGGAGGATGTTTCCCAGGATGAGCTTCTTGCAACCATCGATAAAGTAAACAAAGATGACAAGATCCATGGAGTTCTTCTGTTCCGTCCGCTGCCAAAACATCTGGATCAGGCAGTGATCGAGAATGCACTTGCAGCAGAGAAGGATGTTGACTGTATGACAGATCTTTCCATGTCTGGTGTATTTACAGGCAAGAAGATCGGATTCCCGCCATGTACACCGCAGGCATGCATGGAGATCCTTGATCACTATGGAATCGACTGCACAGGCAAAAAAGCGGTTGTTATCGGAAGAAGTCTTGTAGTTGGTAAACCGGCTGCCATGATGCTTGTTAAGAAAAATGCGACAGTAACGATCTGCCATACAAGAACCGTTGATATGCCGTCTGTTGCAAAAGAGGCGGATATCGTCATCGTTGCAGCTGGTCGTGCTGGTGTTGTCGGCGCTGATTATGTCAGAGAGGGACAGACTATTATCGATGTTGGTATCAATGTCAATGCAGAGGGCAAGCTTTGTGGTGATGTTGATTATGCGGCAGTTGAGCCAATCGTTGATGCGATCACACCGGTTCCTGGCGGAGTAGGAAGTGTTACAACTTCTGTTCTTGTAGGTCATGTGGTTGAAGCTGCAATGAGAAAAGCGCAGTAATAACAGTAATAAAGGGTTGATCATTTATATATGTACAGATTCCGAAATAGTTTTTGTTTACGGATGATGGTACTTGCAGGCGTTCTGGTGTTCGGAACGCCTGCAGGTGTTTTGGCAGAGGAAGCGGATCATTCTATGGAGGGTCAGATTTCGAAGCCTCAGTCATCTGGAGAGAGTGATACAGAGGGTTTTGTGGATGATTCCACAGATAATACTTATGGATATTATACGATCATGGGGTGTACCACAGTGGATGCGGAGGATATGGTAGTGCAGTATGAGGCGCAGAATGTGGAGTATCCTTCCGGCATCCTGACGGAGGGTGGTGCACCGGATATTGATACGTTTTGCACGATTGTGATAGAGGAAGCGGATGCGGAGGGCGTCCGTGGAGAGGTTGTTTTTGAGCAGGCCATGCTTGAGACCGGATGGCTTCAGTTTGGTGGGGATGCCAGTGCGGTGCAGTTTAATTTTTCGGGGCTGGGAACTACCGGTGGTGGTGTTGCCGGTAATTCTTTTCCTGATGTAAGGACGGGGATCCGGGCGCAGGTGCAGCATTTGAAGGCTTATGCTTCTTCGGAGGAGTTGAACCAGGCTTGTGTGGATAACCGTTTTCAGTATGTGACCCGGGAGAGCGCACCTTATGTGGAATGGCTTGGGATTCAGGAGAATCCTTACGGCGGCGGTTGGGCCGCCGGGAGAAGCTATGGATATAAGCTTAGGAGTCTTCTGGCGGAGTTGAAGGGGGAGGAGTATACCTGGCCGGAGAGTACGGAGACGGTGGAGAAGTAGTGGTGGTGGCGAACGGGACGGCCCGGAAGGGAGTGCGGTTCTGTCCGCGGCCGGGCTTCGTCGGCGGCTGGATCTAAGGCGCCGGGATTCTGCTAAAACCATTTTCCAAAAGCCAGAACTCGCGGCTTTTTGCCGCTCAGACAGCTGGCTTTTGAAAAATAACGCAGAAGTCCCGCCGCCTAAGATCCAGCACACCTCCTGCAGAGTCGTCCGCAGACAGAACCGCACTCCCTTCCGGGCCTGTGCGTTGGCGGTGTTAGGTTGTCTGGCTATGGGGAAGGATGTGGATGAGGGATGGAGGCGGGCTTTGCCCTGTCCTGGTTGATAAAAAATGGAGATGTAACCTGGATTTTTAATCATCTAGGTTGCATCTCCGTTTTTTATTTAATAATGCTTAAAAAGTATTTCGATATATTGGGGGTATTTAGTTCAACTCCAGGTTTTCCAGTTCCTGTGAGGGGAGTTTTGGTTCTGAGCTGTCTACGTATTTTTTGAGGGCCTTGGAGGTTTTTGCGAAGCCGGCGTTGGTTCCGGCGCCTCCGATGCAGCCTCCGGGGCAGGCCATTCCTTCGATCATGCAGTTTTTGATCTTGCCGGCTTTTGCCAGAGTGAGGACTTTTTTGCATTCGGCAAGGCTTTCTGCGTGTTCGATGTGGACTGGTACATCGGGATAGTATTCCTTCAGACAGTTTTCGATGGCTCCGGCTACGCCGCCTGCAATGGCGTAGCCTCGTCCTGCTGCGGTTGCGGCCTGGGTTTCTTCCGGGAGCTCTTCGCAGGTGGATGGGGTGATGCTTTTGGCGTCGAACAGGCCCCAGAGTTCCTCGAAGGTGATCACGAAGTCTACATCACTTCTTACGGAATGTCGCATGGCTTCCAGTTTTTTGGAGGCGCATGGTCCGATGAAGACTACTTTCGCATGGGGGTGCTCTTTTTTTACGATCCGGGCAGTTGCCACCATCGGGGTCAGCTCCTGGGAGATGTTGTCGATCATAGCCGGGAAGTATTTCTTTGCCATGACGGACCAGGACGGGCAGCAGGAAGTGAGGAGGAACGGGAGGTTGCCGGTGGCTACTTCTTTGGCGTAGTGGTGTGCCTCAGAGATGCAGCCGATGTCTGCGCCCAGTGCTACCTCGTAAATGTTTGAGAAGCCCAGCTGTTTAAGGGCGGAGCGGAATTTGCCCGGGGTGACGTCTTCGCCGAACTGGTTGATGTAGGCGGGGGCGATTTCTGCAATGATCTCAGTTCCTTCTCGAAGGGCGTGGGACAGCTGGAAGATCTGGGATTTGTCGGAGATAGCTCCGAATGGACAGCTGACCATGCACATGCCGCAGGATACGCATTTATCCTGGTTGATGGAGGCGCGTCCCTGTTCATCGCTCTCGATGGCTTTTACACCGCAGGCACGTTCGCAGGGGCGTTCTTTATGGGCGATGGCATCGTAAGGACAGACAGCTTTGCATCTTCCGCAATGGATACATTTGTCCTGGTCGATGAAGGATTTTCCGTTTACCATGGAAATGGCGCCTTTGGGGCAGGTGAGTAAACAGGGATGTGCGACACAGCCGCGGCACATGTTGCTGACTTCGTATTTGTTGGATTCGCATGCGGAACATGCGGAAGGGATCACCTGCATAAGAGGTGGTTCATAATATTTCTCGTCAATGTTGCTGGCCTTCACGCCATCGGTAAGGTGGACGGAACGATTTTCCGGGCGGAGGGAAAGTCCCATGGCCAGACGGACACGTTCGCTTGCAACAGCTCTTTCACGATAGATGCTTTCGCGGTATTTCGCGCGTTCCTCTACAATATTGTAGGGAATGGATTCGATATCATGGATCATTGATTCGTCCGTGGATTCAAATCCGATCTTAGCAATTTCGGTAAAAATCTTTCGCCGGATCTGTTTTACTGGTGTGTCAAGATTTCGCATAGATGTTCTCCTTTACAAAATAAATTAATTAAATGTTTTCCACGCACTTTTTATCTATCTTAAAGTAATTGAGAAATAAAATCAATAACCGGCTTTAATGTTTTGGGGCAGAAACAAAGAGCAGATTTGTATCTTTATTATCAAGGCTGTTAAAAATTGAACATATTTTATGGAAAATAGATACAAAATCAGTAAGCCACTGTAAACATTTCAATATATTCTGAAAAAAGCAAAAAAACCGCTTGTGAAAAATGACCATATAAGTTATAATTAAAGGCATGAAATAGTGCAAAATAATGATTTGTATAAATGCGCGGCACTGACAGAGTGTTAAAGCATTAACCTGTAGTGGAACAGGTTGATCAAGTGGAAAATCTATGAGAAACAAGGAGGGAACCGAATGTTAGACCAGACGTATTACAGAAAAACGGACGAGATCATCGAGCACTACGGCCGGAAAGCTGCATCACTGATTCCGATCATGCAGGATATTCAGGCTGAGTACCGTTATCTTCCGGGAGAGCTTCTTACTTATGTTGCGGAACAGATTGGTGTAAAAGAAGCGAAGGCGTACAGTGTAGCTACTTTCTATGAAAACTTTTCCTTTGAGCCGAAGGGCAAGTACATCATCAAGGTATGTGACGGTACTGCCTGTCATGTACGTAAGTCCATGCCTGTAAAGGAAGCAATGCTGAAGGAACTTGGACTGAGTCATAAGAAGCATACTACAGATGATATGATGTTTACCGTTGAGACAGTTTCCTGTCTTGGTGCCTGCGGACTTGCACCGACACTGACTGTAAATGATGAAGTTCACCCGAAGATGACTCCTGAGAAGGCTGTTGAGCTTTTAAATGAATTGAGAGGTGAGAGCGTATGAGTATAACCAGTATGGAAGATCTGAAAAACAAACAGGCTGAGGTTAAGAAGAATCTTGATGGCTATACCTGCCGTGTTCTCGTCTGTTCCGGTACCGGATGTATTGCTTCCGGTGCTCAGAAGATTTATGAAGAAATGTCAAGACTCTGTGAGGGAATCGAGGGTGTTGCGGTTGAGATGCAGAAGGATGTTCCTCATGTAGGAATCGTTAAGACCGGATGCCAGGGCTTATGTGAACTTGGTCCTCTTATGAGAATTGAGCCCTATGATTATCAGTATGTACATGTTCAGGTAGACGACTGTCGCGAGATCGTAGAGAAGACCGTGATCTGCGGACTGCCTGTTGAGCGTCTGTTTTATCGTCATAATGATGAGGCCTGTCCACATCCCAGTGACATTCCGTTCCTGAACCAGCAGACAAGGATCGTTCTTGAGAACTGTGGCAAGATCGATGCAGAGTCCATTGATGAATATATTTCCGTAGGCGGATTTTCCGCTATGGCGAAGGCTTTCTTTGAGATGACCCCACAGGGTGTTATCGACGAGATCTCGAAGTCTGGTCTCCGCGGCCGTGGCGGTGCAGGCTTCCCTGCAGGCAAGAAATGGTCACAGGTTGCACGCCAGCCGGAAAAAGTCCGTTATGTAGTATGTAACGGTGATGAGGGTGACCCGGGAGCATTTATGGATGGTTCCGTAATGGAAGGTGATCCTTACAAGATGATCGAGGGTATGGTGATCGCTGCCTATGCAGTAGGTGCAGAAGATGGTTATATTTATGTGCGTGCCGAGTATCCTCTTTCTGTACAGAGACTTCGAATGGCTATTGAGCAGGCAGAGTCCTATGGCCTTCTTGGTGATAATATCCTTGGTTCCGGTATTAATTTCCACTTACATATCAATCGCGGTGCCGGAGCGTTCGTATGTGGTGAAGGTTCTGCCCTGACTGCTTCTATCGAAGGCAACAGAGGTATGCCTCGAGTAAAACCTCCGAGAACGGTTGAGCAGGGCCTGTGGGGTAAACCTACGGTTCTGAATAACGTAGAGACTTATGCCAACGTACCGAAGATTATCCTTCAGGGAGCAGACTGGTTCCACACCATCGGTACAGAGGGAAGCCCTGGAACCAAGACTTTCTCACTTACCGGTTCCATTGAGAACACCGGTCTTATCGAGGTTCCAATGGGAACAAGCCTCCGTCATATCATTTATGACATCGGTGGTGGTCTTAAGAGTGGTGCTGCATTTAAGGGTGTACAGATCGGTGGTCCTTCCGGTGGATGTCTGATCGACGATCAGATCGATCATCCGCTTGATTTTGATTCTGTTAAGAAGCTGGATGCCATCATGGGTTCCGGTGGACTTGTTGTTATGGATGAGAATACCTGTATGGTAGAGGTTGCGCGTTTCTTCATGAGCTTTACACAGCGTGAGAGCTGTGGTAAATGTGTTCCCTGCCGTGAGGGTACCAAACGTATGCTTGAGATCCTGGAGAGAATCGTCGCAGGTAAGGGTGAGCTTTCCGATCTGGATGAGCTGGAAGAGCTTGCAAACATGGTTCAGAGCATGGCCCTGTGCGGACTCGGTAAGAGTGCACCGCTTCCGGTCATCAGTACTCTGAAGCGTTTCCGTGACGAATATGTAGAGCATATCGTAGATAAAAAATGTCGTGCGAAGGTCTGCACGGCGCTCCGTCAATTCCATATCAATCCTGAGTTCTGTATCGGCTGCGGCAAGTGTGCAAAGAACTGTCCGACTGGTGCGATTTCAGGAAAGATCAAGCATCCACATGTAATCAACAATGACGTATGTATCAAATGCGGATCCTGTAAGGATAACTGTAACTTTGATGCGATTTATGTGGAAGCATAGAAGGGAGGATATCTTATGGGTACAATGACAATTGACGGAAGAAAAGTAGAATTTACTGACGAAAAAAATGTCCTGACAGTCATCAGGAATGCCGGTATCAATATCCCCACACTGTGCTATCATTCAGAGGTTTCCACCTTTGGTGCCTGTCGTCTCTGTACAGTTGAGGATGACAGAGGCAAAACATTTGCCTCCTGTTCCGAGCAGCCGAGAGACGGAATGGTTATCTATACCAACTCCGGTCGTATTAAGAAATATCGTAAACTGATCGTGGAGCTGCTTCTTGCAGCACATTGCCGTGACTGTACAACCTGTGTAAAGAGCGGCGAATGTATCCTGCAGGAGCTGGCACATCGCCTTGGCGTGCGGGATATCCGTTTTGAAAATACAAGAGAACAGCACGAGATCGATGACAGTTCACCGTCCATCATCCGTGATCCGAACAAATGTATCCTCTGCGGCAACTGTGTACGTGCCTGCGAGGAACTTCAGGGAATCGGAGCTCTTGGATTCGCATTCCGTGGAACAGAGGCCATGGTTATGCCTGCATTCAATAAAAAGATTGCTGAGACACAGTGTGTAAACTGTGGTCAGTGCCGTGTTTACTGTCCGACAGGAGCCATCTCCATTCGTACACATATGGATGAGGTTTGGGATGCACTTGCGGACAAGGATACCCGTGTGGTTGCCCAGATCGCGCCGGCAGTCCGTGTAGCAGTTGGTGATCACTACGGCCTCACAAAGGGCAGGAGCGTTATGGGCAAGATCGTCAACGCACTCCACAGAATGGGCTTTGATGAAGTATACGATACCACATTCAGTGCCGATCTTACTATTATGGAAGAGACCAAGGAGTTCTTAAACAGAGTAGAGAAGGGTGAGAACCTTCCGCTTCTGACCTCCTGCTGTCCTGCATGGGTGAAGTTCATCACAGATCAGTATAAGGAATATGTTCCGAACATTTCTACCTGCCGTTCCCCACAGGGAATGATGTCTGCGGTTATCAAGGAATACTTCCGTGATCCGGAGCATGCAGCAGGCAAGAAGACCGTTATGGTTTCCATTATGCCATGTACAGCCAAGAAGGCAGAGGCAATCCGCCCCAACAGCTTTACCGATGGCGAGCAGGATACCGATATCGTTATCACAACCACAGAGCTTCTCCGCATGATCGATAACTTTGGTCTTGATTTTGCAACACTGGATCCGGAAGCATGCGATATGCCGTTTGGATTTGGTTCCGGCGGTGGCGTTATCTTCGGTGTTACCGGTGGTGTTACCGAGGCAGTTCTTCGAAGACTGAGCCCGGATCACAGCAAGGAAGCCATGCATGAGATTGCAGAGTGCGGTGTTCGTGGTGAAGAGGGAATCAAGGAATTTACCGTACCGTACAAGGGAATGGATATCAATGTATGCGTAGCCAGTGGCCTTGCAAATGCAAGAACCGTTATGGAACGTGTAAAGAACGGCGAGGCAAACTATCATCTGATCGAGGTTATGGCATGCCGCCGTGGATGTATCATGGGTGGAGGTCAGCCGACCAGATCCGGTGACAGAACCAAGGCAGCCAGAGCAAGAGGTTTGTACAATGCAGACAATACCATGATCATCAAGAAATCCGATGAGAACCCACTGGTTCTGGAGCTTTATGAGGGACTCCTCAAAGGCAAAGAGCATCATCTGCTTCACAATGAGTTCTATATCAAAGACTGATATGAGGAATACAAAGAGCTGCTGTTCCCGGTGAACAGCAGCATATAAGAAGCCTTCCGGGCATATACTGTGGTATGCGGGAACTGTCTTTTTTAAGACGTTTCCCGGAACTTACAGGCCAGTATATGCAGGGAGGCTTTTTTATATGGAAAACTTTCAGGTTTACCGTGATATCCAGGCGCGGACGGGCGGGGATATCTACATAGGGGTTGTGGGACCGGTCCGTACAGGAAAATCCACATTCATCCGGAGATTTATGGAGCTGATAGCACTGCCATCGATCAGCGAGGGAAAAAGAGCAGAACTTCAGGATGAACTGCCATTAAGCGGTGCCGGAAAAATGATCACCACCGTAGAACCCAAATTTATTCCAAAAGAAGCAGTGGAAGTATCCATAGGGGAAAACCAGAAAATCCGGGTAAAACTCATTGACTGTGTAGGCTTTCTGGTAAAGGATGCATCCGGAAATGTGGAAGAAGGCAGGGAGCGGATGGTCAAAACTCCCTGGCAGGAAAAAGCAATCCCGTTCCATGATGCAGCCCGCATTGGAACGGAAAAAGTGATCAGCCAGCATTCCACCATTGGGATTGTAGTCACAACAGACGGAAGTTTTGGGGAGATTCCCAGAGAAAATTTTATTCCGGCAGAGGAACAGACCATAAAAGAACTGAAAGTCCAGGGAAAACCCTTTCTGATCCTGGTAAACTCCCAGACTCCCTACAGTGAGGAAACCGGAAAAACTGTAAAACATCTGGAAGAGAAATTTGGAGTATCCGTTCTGGCAGTCAACTGTGAACAGCTTCGAAAAGAGGATGTGACCAGAATCCTGGAGAAGATCCTTTATGAATTCCCGGTCAGTGAGATAGAGCTTTTTGTTCCCAGATGGGTGGAGATGCTTTCTCCGGAACATGAGGTAAAGGCGGCTCTGTTAAATGAGATTCGGGAAAAGATGACCAGACTTACTCATGTGCGTGATGTAAGCAGAGAATCAGTATATCTGGAAAGTCCATATGTGGAAGATACATTGCTTGAGCAGGTCAGTCTTTCCGATGGAAAAGTCCGTATCCGGATCGCAGTAAAAGACATTTATTATTATCAGATGCTCAGTGAAATGAGCGGGATATCTATGGAAAGCGAATATGAACTGATCCAGACCATAAAAGAGCTTGCCGGTATGAAGGAACAATTTGTAAAAGTCCAGGCTGCCCTGGAAGCGGTAAAAGGAACAGGGTATGGGGTTGTGGTGCCTGAGCTTTCCGAGATCACTATTGAGGAACCTGAGGTGATCCGTCAGGGAAATAAATTCGGAGTAAAGATCCGGTCAAAAAGTCCGTCCATTCATATGATCCGGGCGGGAATCGAAACGGAGATCGCTCCGATTGTTGGTACAGAACAGCAGGCGGAGGACCTGATAAAGTATATCAGAGAAAGCCCGGAGCGAGGGGAAAGTATCTGGGAGACCAATATTTTCGGAAAATCCATCCAGCAGCTGGTGGAAGACGGAATCCGGAACAAGCTTGCCATGATCAGCGAAGAAAGTCAGGTGAAGCTTCAGGATACTATGAAGAAGATCGTAAATGACAGCAAAGGCGGACTGGTGTGTATCATCATATGAATGGAGAATAGAATTGCAAAGCAAAAAGGACGTTCTTCAGCAGACGTCCTTTTTTTGATGTTGTTTTTTCCATTCTGCGATAAACTGAAGCTGTTCCTGGTCAGATAGTTCCTGGGAAGCGGCGTCATTTCCTGCAGCGGCACAGCAGAAAAGAACAAAGATCTGGAGTCCGAAGAATACAAGAAAAAAGAGAAGCATAGAAAAACCTCCTTTATTTTTCAGATATGTTAAGTATTGGAGGAGATAATGTATTTTATACATTATATTGCAAGAAAATATAATTATCACCGGGTATGGAGATTTTTAAAACAGGAGGAAAAGAAACCATGAAAAAGAGAAGATTCGCACAGCTTGTTCTCATGATCACAATGCTGTTTTGCCTGACATTTGGCACAGTGTGTGCGCAGGCAGCAACAACAGCAACCACAACAACCGCAAAAGCAGCTGTTAAAAATGGCTGGAAAAAAGAGGGCGGACAATACTACTATTATGTGAAGGGAAAAAAAGTAAAGAATACATGGAAAACCGTGACTGTCGCTAATAAGACTACCGGCAAAAAAATGACATACAGATACTATTTTTCCAACACCGGAAAGGCTTATAAAGGTGGAACATTCTTCGGGGAGAACTATCTCCTTGTAAAAAAGATCGGCGGGAAATACTATGGATTTAACCGGTATGCACAGATGGTAAAAGGCGTTTATTATTCCGCATATGGACAGTCCAGAGCCGGATTTTATGCTTTTAATACAAAAACTGGTGTATACGATGCTAGAACATCTTCAAGAATAAGGAAAGCATTTGTAAGAGAAAAGAGTTCTGCAGCACTGCGGAAAGTCCTTGGCAGACCTCTTCGTACCAGAAAGACAGATGGCTGTTATGGTGACGGACAGGAATATCTGTTGGAATACACAAGATTCTGGGTCAATACATACAAAGACAAAAAAGGGAAGGAAATTGTACTGGACGTGATCAGCAAATAAGGTTCCTGCCGGTGCCAGAGCAGTTCAGTGCGAGATCCAGGGAAATCTGGAAAAGATCACAGGCTGTATTGAAGAAAAATATCTGGATACAGACAGCAGGATTTATATAAGATTGAACCATGATAAGATTTATGAAGCATTTCCGATGGATGTTTCCACAGAAGATGGAAAAACGGACAGCAGCGGTTTTTGCTTATATCTGGACTGTTCACTTCTTGCAGCAGACGGAAATCAGATCGAAATTCTTACAGGCAACAAAGATTCAGCCCGTATAATAGGCGGACTGACGCTATAAAGGAGGACATAAGAAATGAGAAAAATAACAGTACAGGTGCTTTTAGGGGCAGCATTGATCGCAGCGATGTGTCTGGGGGCACCGACAGCTGCTTTTGTAGGCGAGATAACGACAAAGGAGGAAACCGCAGAGCTTCAGGATGCAAAAGAGGATGACAGCAAAAAGAAAGACTCCAAGGATGCGGCAGGTCAGGATCTAGTGATCACCATAATGGACAATCAGATCCAGAAAACAGTTAATTTTCGTACAGGAAGAGGAAACTAAATAAAATATACAGCAAAGATCCCGGGGATTCAGATGTAAGATCCCGGGGTCTTTTTATATAAAACGAGTAGCGGGAAAGATGTCCGCAGAATAAGCTAAAGAAAGGTCAGCTGTCCGACGGGAGAGCTTTGGAAAGGTATAAAAGGATGTATACAGGAAAAGGGATAGGCGTGGCGGTTCTGGACACCGGTATTTTTCCTCATATAGATTTTGGCAGCCGTATTTCCGTGTTTCGTGATTTTACAGGAGTCAGACGCAGCCCATATGATGATAACGGACATGGGACTCATGTCAGCGGGATCCTTGCAGGGGACGGAACTGCATCAGGTGGAAAATATAAAGGGGCTGCACCTGGCTGCAGTATCGCTGCTCTGAAGGTTCTGGATCGTTTCGGGAACGGAAGCAGGGAGGATGTGATGCGGGCATTTCGGTGGATCATGGAGTTTGGAAGCATTTATCATATCCGTATCGTTAATATTTCAGTGGGAACAACATCCCGGGATCATAAGGAACAGACAGATCTTCTTGAAGGAGTGGAAAAACTTTGGGATTTGGGATTTGTGGTGGTAGCTGCAGCAGGAAATCAGGGACCGGGGGCCGGCACGGTAACAGCACCGGGAAGCAGCCGGAAGATCATTACCGTAGGCTCCAGTGATATGCTGAATGGCAGAAAGGCAGTTTCCGGAAGAGGCCCTACTTTTGACTGTGTGTGCAAACCGGATCTGGTAGCGCCGGGAAGCCAGGTCATTGCCTGTGCACCGGGACTGCCGTACTCATATGGGCTCAAAAGCGGAACCTCCATGTCGACGCCTCTGGTGTCAGGAGGGATCGCCTGCCTTCTGGAAAAAGATCCCCGGCTTTCTAATGTGGAGGTAAAGATGTTGTTAAGAGAAAATGCAGAAGATATGGGACTTCCCAGAAATCAGCAGGGATGGGGAAAATTTAACTGTGAAAAACTGTTGGCAGGCTGAATTATTATACAATTCTTATAAACATAGTGTGGTAAAGCACAAAAGCGTTGACGGAACCGGAAAATATGAGTACAATGTACAGTAAAAGTGCTGAAGAAAGATTCTAAAGGAAAGAGCACCTGGAATCCGAACAGGAGAATAAACCTCAAAAGGAGAAAATAATATGGAAAAAATCAAAATGCAGACACCTTTAGTTGAGATGGACGGAGACGAGATGACACGTATCCTGTGGCAGATCATCAAGGATGAACTTCTCACACCGTATCTGGAACTGAATACAGAATATTATGATCTTGGTCTTGAGCACAGAAATGAGACAGATGATCAGGTTACCATTGATGCAGCAGAAGCAACCAAGAAATACGGAGTAGCCGTAAAATGTGCCACGATCACGCCAAACGCAGCCAGAATGGAAGAGTATGACCTGAAAAAAATGTACAAGAGTCCAAACGGAACGATCCGTGCCATTCTTGATGGAACTGTATTCCGTGCGCCGATCGTTGTAAAGGGAATCGAGCCATGTGTAAAGAATTGGGTGAAACCGATCACACTTGCACGTCATGCATATGGAGATATCTATAAGAATACAGAATTTTATATTGACAAGCCGGGAGATGCATATCTTGTATTTGAGGGCGAAGACGGAGAAGAGCGTAAGGAGTTGATCCAGCATTTTGATGGAGCAGGTGTTCTCCGTGGCATGCATAATCTTGATGATTCCGTAAAGAGCTTTGCGAGAAGCTGCTTTAATTATGCACTGGACACAAAGCAGGATGTATGGTTCGGAAGCAAGGATACCATTTCCAAAACATACGATGGAAGATTTAAAGAGATTTTCCAGCAGATCTTTGATGCAGAGTTTAAGGATAAATTTGAGGAAGCCGGCCTGACCTATTTCTACAGTCTGATCGATGATATCGTAGCCCGTGTTATGAAGGCAGATGGCGGTTTTATCTGGGCATGCAAGAACTATGACGGAGATGTTATGAGCGACATGGTATCTTCCGCATTTGGCTCTCTTGCCATGATGACCTCTGTACTGGTATCCCCGAAGGGATATTTTGAGTATGAGGCTGCCCACGGAACAGTTCAGAGACACTATTATCGTCATCTTGAGGGAAAAGAAACATCCACAAACTCTGTTGCAACGATCTTTGCATGGACAGGAGCTCTCCGCAAGAGAGGCGAGCTGGACGGAAATGAAGCACTTGCTGATTTTGCAGGAAAACTGGAAAAAGCAACACTGGATACCATTGAAAGCGGAAAGATGACCAAGGATCTTGCACTGATCACTTCCCTGAAAGAGGTACAGGTATTGAACAGCAAAGAGTTTATCCTTGCTGTAAAGACAAAACTGGATGAACTGATGGCATAAATAATAGGAATTTCAGAATTTCAAGTAATTTCATAAAAAATAAAAAATTGCACCGGAAGATCCAGGGATGGATCACGGTGCAGTTTTTTTATGAGGGATATATATGGATCATCTGATCTCTGTCAGACCGAAACGTTCATGGCTTGCTGTACATGTTCCACAAGGATCTGCCGGACCTGGGGATATTCTCCAAGTCCCTTCAGTACAGGGGTGACTTCATATCCTTCGGAAGAAAGACGGTTCATCCAGGAGTCCGGATCTGCACCGGCCAGATCGTTCTGTGCATGGTCGCCGGCTACGATCATGAAAGGCGCTAGCACGATCTTTTTCGGATGAAAGCTGTCGGCAGCCCGGAGAAGGGAGTCCAGGGCCGGATAGGCTTCTACAGTTCCAAGAAAAATATTTTTATGTCCGGTATCTTTAAAACGGTAATCCAAAGCAGCATAAACCGTGTTTGCGTAGTGTTCTGTTCCATGTCCCATCAGTACAAGTGCAGTGTCCGGATCCATGTCCCGGAATTCATCTGCAACTACCCGGACGATCGCCTGGTTATCTTCTTCTGTTGTGAGAAGAGGATTTCCGAAAACAATACTGGAAAAACGGTCACGAAAAGAAAGCGCATCGGCTTTCATCTGATCATTTTCGATACCGTTGATCACATGAGTCGGCTGTACGATCACATCGGTGATACCATCCAGAAGCATCTGTTCCAGAGCTTCCTTTACCGTGTGGATCGTAAGACCGTCCCGCTTTTTCAGTTTGGCAATGATCATTTTGCTTGTCCATGCACGGTAGGTGGGACAGGCCGGGAATGCATCGGCAATATCGTGCTCGATTGCCTCGATGGTAAGCTTACGGGTGTTTTCATAGCTTGTGCCGAAACTTACTACTAGGATCGCTTTTTTTGAAGCTGAGTTCATACGGGGATTTCCTCCATCCTGATAATTATGGTGATTATGATAAATTCTTTATATTTCTCCGCTGGAATATAAAGATGATCCGCAATTTCTACCATAAGATATTATAAAAGGGAGGGCTGACATTGTCAATCGTAGTTGACTTTCCTTACGGAAATGTTTATCATTATAAAAGATTGTGGAAACAAAGGAGAAATGTAGGACATGAGTATATTCATGCTTGGAATCGATCATAATATGGCACCTGTAGATGTCAGAGCGCAGTTTGCTTTTACCCGTAAAAATACCGGAGAGGCGCTGCGCAGGCTGAAAGAAGAAGCTGGGATCTGCGGGTGTATTATTCTGTCGACCTGTAACCGGCTGGAACTGTGGGTAAGTACTGCAGATGAGGAGAAGCCGGACCTGTATCAGTGGCTCTGCTCGTTGAAAGGTGTGCAGGGAGAACAATACCAGAAGTATTTTACCAGCAGAGAAAACGAAGAGGCGGTGGAGCACCTTTTTTATCTTACCAGCGGACTGAAATCCCAGATCCTGGGGGAAGATCAGATCCTGACCCAGGTAAAAGAGGCGTTGAGTATGTCAAGGGATGAGTTTACCACAGACAGTGTTCTGGAGGTGCTTTTCCGTATGGCGGTAACTGCAGGCAAGAAGATCAAAACGGAAGTGCCGTTTTCTCATGGAAATCCTTCTGTGATCCATCAGGCCATCCGTTTTCTGGAAGAGGGCGGTTATCATGTTCGCAATAAAGTCTGTATGGTGATCGGAAACGGTGAGATGGGGAAGATGGCTGCCCAGACACTGCGTGAAGCAGGAGCGGATGTGACGGTTACGATCCGTCAGTACAGAAGTGGTGTTGTGAGCATTCCTGTTGGATGCAGCAGGATCAATTATGGTGAGAGAATGGATTATCTGCCGGAGTGTGACCTGGTGGTCAGCGCAACAGCAAGCCCCAATTATACACTGACGGAAGAATTGTTTGAGGATGTACGTGTGGAACGACCTATGATCCTTATCGATCTGGCAGTTCCAAGAGATATTGATCCGGAGATCCGAAAAAAAGATAACATCACACTTTATGATATGGACAGCTTCCGAACCGGCGAGACACCGAAGGAACTTGCAGATAACCTGGAAGCAGCAGGATCCATTGTGAAGGCCCAGATGAACGAATTTTTCCAGTGGTTGGAAGGTCGTGATATCATCCCGCGCATCCAGGAGATCAAAGCGGATGCTGTGGAAGATCTGAACCTGAGGATCGAAAAAATCTTCCGGAAAACTCCTATGGAGGATTCAGACAGAGAAAACCTGAAAAAAGCAGTGGATACTGCAGCCGGAAAGGTTGTGAACAAGCTGATCTTCGGGCTTCGGGACAGTCTGAACCAGGATGCTTTTCTGGAATGTGTGGAAGGACTGGAGAAACTTTATGAAGAATAAACCTTATTTCCCCATGTTTATAGACCTGTCCGATAAAAATATCGTTGTGGCAGGTGGTGGTAATATTGCTACCAGAAGAATAAAGACTCTTCTGAAATTTACAAGAAATATCACGGTAGTGGCTACAAAAGTGACCCAGGAGCTTATGGATCTTGGAAAAGCAGGAACTGTAACTTTATATATCCGTCCCGTGAAACGTTCAGACTTTGCCAACGCATATATGGTGATCGCAGCCACCAATGACTGGAAGCTGAATGATGAGATCCACCGTGTCTGTAAGGAGGAGGGCATTTATGTTAATGTAGCCTCCGACCGGGAAGCCTGTGATTTTTATTTCCCAGGCGTATATATGCGGGATGAAATGGTAGTTGGAGTTACAGCCAGCGGACTGGATCACAAAAAAGCAAAGCGTGTAAGGGAAGAGATCCAGAATGCGCTGGAAAAAGTATTGGGAGAGCAGGATGAAGATGAAGAGAGATAAGATCGTGATCGGCAGCAGAGAGAGTAAGCTTGCAGTGCTGCAGAGCGAAATGGTCCGTGACTACATAAAAGAAAAAAATCCGGATCTGGAAGTGGAAATCCTCACTATGAAAACTACCGGGGATATCATTCTGGACCGTACACTGGATAAGGTTGGCGGAAAAGGGCTTTTTGTAAAGGAGCTGGATAAAGCACTGATAGATGGAAGAAGTATTCTTTCTGTACACAGCCTGAAAGATATGCCTATGGAGGTTCCGGAGGAGCTGCCGCTTCTGGCTTTTTCCAAAAGAGAAGATCCGAGAGACGTACTGGTTCTTCCTGAGGGAGCTTCTGAACTTGATAAAAGCAAGCCCCTTGGATGCTCCAGCTTAAGGAGAACCTTACAGCTTAAAAAACTGTATCCGGATATGGATGTCAGAAGTATCCGCGGAAATCTTCAGACAAGACTCCGGAAGCTGGATGAAGGACAGTACAGTGCATTGATCCTGGCTGCTGCCGGCCTTAAGAGACTTGGACTGGAATCCAGGATCAACCGGTATTTTACAGCAGATGAGATCATTCCGGCTGCTGGTCAGGGAATCCTTGCTGTACAGGGAAGAAAAGGGGAAGCTTATGATTTCCTGGAGGGCTACTGTGATAAGGATGCCTGGACCGCGGGAAGTGCGGAGCGTGCTTTTGTAAAGCTCCTGGATGGAGGATGCTCTTCTCCGGTGGCTGCCCATGCGGAAATTCTCGGGGATGAGATCTATCTTAGAGGGCTTTATTATAATGAAAAAGACGGTTCCTATGTAACAGGAACACTGCGTGGCAATAAGGCAGATGCGGAAAGCTTAGGCAGGGAACTGGCAGAAACTCTTCGGAAAAAAGGAGAAAACAGATGAAAACAGGAAAAGTATGGCTGGTAGGAGCGGGTCCTGGCGATATCGGCCTTTTTACATTAAAAGGCCTCAAAGTGCTGGAACAGGCAGATGTGGTCGTCTATGACAGTCTGGTAGGTCAGGGAGTTCTGTCAAGAATCCCGGAAAATGCCAGGCTGATCAATGTAGGCAAACGTGCCAGTCACCATATCATGCGTCAGGAAAATATCAATCAGGTACTTCTTGAGGAGGCACAGCGGGGGCTTCGTGTGGTGCGCCTGAAAGGCGGAGATCCATTCCTCTTTGGAAGAGGAGGAGAGGAGCTGGAGCTTCTTCGGGAGAATGGGATCCCTTATGAGGTTGTTCCGGGTGTTACTTCCTCCATTGCAGTACCGGCATATAACGGGGTTCCGGTAACACACAGGGATTTCTGTTCTTCAGTCCACATCATTACAGGACATAAGAGGGCCGGAGAAGAATATGATATAGACTTCCGGGCACTTGTTGATACAAAGGGAACGCTTGTATTTCTGATGGGCGTGTCCGCACTTCCGGATATCTGCGAGGGTCTGATAGGCGCAGGAATGGAAAAGGACATGCCTGCGGCGATCCTGCAGAAGGGAACTACAGCAGGTCAGAAACGGATCGTAGCAACAGTTTCTACCCTGGAAGAAGAGGTGAAACGCCAGGGAATCGAGACACCGGCGATCATTGTGGTGGGTAAGGTATGTACACTGGCAGAGAAGTTTGGCTGGTATGAAGAACTGCCGCTTTCAGGATGGAAGGTCCTTGTCACAAGACCGAAAGAGCTTGTTTCCAGAACTGCGGACAAGCTTCGTGAAAAAGGTGCGGAGGTTCTGGAGCTTCCGGCGATCCGTACTGTCCCCATGGAAGACCAGAGCCGTCTCTATAAAGCGCTGGATCACCTGGAGGAATATCAGTGGCTTGTATTTACCAGCCCTACAGGTGTAAGGGTATTTTTTGAAGAACTGATCCGCCATGGAAAAGATATCCGTGCCATGGGAAATGCTCGTCTGGCCGTGATTGGGGAGGGAACAAAAAAGGCCCTGCAGGAAAGAGGATTGCTGGCAGATTTTGTGCCGTCGGTATATGACGGGGATACTCTTGGAAAGGAACTTTCAGAGCTTCTTTCCGGTGGAGAAAAGATACTTATCCCGCGGGCAGAAAAGGGTAATGAAAAGCTTACCGCATTTCTTGCACAGGCAGGCGCTGTGGTCGAGGATGTTCCGACCTATCAGACTCTTTACGAAAAGAGCCAGCTCATCGATGAGAAGAAGGAATTTGAAACAGGACAGATCAGCTGTGCGGTGTTTACAAGTGCCTCCACTGTGAAGGGATTTGTAGAGGGAACAAAAGGACTGGATTATTCAAAGGTTAAGGCGGCCTGCATCGGCAGACAGACGAAGGCGGCTGCTGAGAGCTTTGGAATGAAAGCATATATGTCAGAAAAAGCCACCATTGACAGTCTTGTCAAGCTGGTGGAGGATATGAAAAGGAGCGAATGATCATGGAACTGACAAAAAGACCAAGAAGATTAAGAGGTAGCGAAAACCTTCGTAAGATGGTACGTGAGACAAGAATGGATAAATCTTCTCTTATGTATCCTATGTTCGTAATGGAAGGAGAAAATAAGGAAGAAGAAATTCCGTCCATGACCGGGCAGTACCGTTACAGCCTGGACCGTCTTCCGTATAAACTGGAACAGCTTTCCAAAGCCGGTGTAGGCAGTGTGATGTTTTTTGGTATTCCTGACCATAAGGATGAAGTGGGCAGCGGTGCCTATGATCCGGAGGGAATCGTTCAGAGAGCTCTTCGCATTGCAAAAGAGAAATTTCCGGAGCTTTATTATGTAACAGATGTATGCATGTGTGAGTACACTTCCCATGGCCATTGCGGCGTTCTCTGCGGTCATGATGTGGACAATGACAAGACGCTGGAGCTTCTTGCAAAAACAGCACTTTCCCACGTGGAGGCAGGTGCAGATATGGTTGCTCCGTCTGATATGATGGATGGTCGTGTTGCAGCGATCCGTCAGTGTCTGGACAAGGCAGGGCATTATACAACACCGATCATGTCCTATGCAGTAAAATATGCTTCTGCATTTTATGGCCCGTTCCGTGAGGCAGCAGATTCTGCTCCGTCTTTTGGGGACAGAAAAAGCTACCAGATGGATCCTCACAACAGCAGAGAAGGGCTGAAAGAGGCACTTGCAGATGTGGAAGAGGGTGCAGATATCATCATGGTAAAACCGGCTCTTGCATACCAGGACATGATCTGGCAGGTAAAGGAGATCACAAACGTTCCGGTTGCCGCATACAGTGTCAGTGGTGAGTATGCAATGGTAAAAGCAGCAGCTGCAAACGGCTGGATCGACGAAGAAAGGATCGTGGGTGAGATGGCTACAGGAGCATTCCGTTCCGGTGCGCAGATCTATCTTACCTATTATGCGGAGCTTCTGGCAAGACTTATGGATGAAGGGAGGATCGGCTGATGACAAGATCAGAACAGTTATTTGAGCGTGCGGTAAAAAGAATCCCGGGAGGCGTAAACAGCCCGGTAAGATCTTACGGAGCGATCGGTGAGGCACCTCGTTTTATTGAAAAAGCAGATAAATGCTACATCTATGATGTAGATGGAAACCGTTATGTGGATTACATTGATTCCTGGGGCCCGATGATCCTGGGACATAATTTCCCAGAGATCCGCGAGAGTGTGATCAAGGCCTGCGAAAATGGCCTGAGCTTTGGCTGTGCTACAGGAATCGAAGTAGAGATCGCAGAATTTATCTGTGAACATATTCCACATGTAGATATGATCCGTATGGTAAACTCAGGAACAGAAGCTGTTATGAGTGCCATCCGTGCAGCAAGAGGTTTTACCGGAAAAGACAAGATCATCAAATTTGCAGGTTGCTATCACGGACACAGTGACTGCCTTCTGGTAAGTGCCGGCTCCGGTGTCATGGCAAGTGGTATTCCGGACAGCGCCGGTGTTCCGAAGGGCTGTACACAGGATACCATGACGGCTACCTACAATGATGCCGCCAGTGTGGAAGCACTTCTCAAACAGGAAGAGGGAAATGTGGCAGCCGTGATCGTGGAGGCAGTAGGAGCAAACATGGGTGTGGTTCCTCCGAAACCAGGCTTCTTAAAGCGGCTTCGTGAGCTTTGCGATGAGCATAATTGTCTGCTGATCTTTGATGAAGTGATCACAGGCTTCCGACTTGCCTTTGGCGGAGCAGCAGAGTATTTTGGTATCCGTCCGGATCTTGTCACTTACGGGAAAATAATCGGCGCAGGAATGCCGGTAGGTGCTTATGGCGGACGTAAGGAGATCATGGATCTGATCTCACCGTGTGGTCCTGTATACCAGGCAGGTACCTTAAGCGGAAACCCGGTTGCCATGGCTGCAGGTTTCACACAGCTGAAATATCTCTATGAGCATCAGGAAATCTACAAAGATCTGGCTGCCAAAGGTGAGAAGCTTTACGGCGGCTTGAAGAAGATCGTGGAGGAAAAAGGTCTTCCATATCAGGTAAACTATGATTCTTCTCTGGCAAGTATTTTCTTTACAGACCAGGAGGTAAAAGACTATGTTTCTGCAAAAACATCCAACCTGGAGCTTTTTGCAAAATATTTCAAGGGAATGCTGAAACGAGGCATTCATCTTGCACCTTCCCAGTTTGAGGCGATGTTCCTTTCCACAGCGCATACAGATGAAGTAATTGATGAAACTCTGGAAGCAATGAGAGGCGCTTTGGGAGATCTGTAAAGAGGCGTAATGGATGCGCAGGAGCCGATCCATTTGCGTGGATTATGTGTGAACGCCATAGTGAACGGTAGCTTTGCATAAAAAATTGCACAAAAGATAACAGGATGGTAACTTGTTCTTGCAGAAGCTTTGTGATAAAATAAACACAAAAATACGTAACCAATGTAAAAAGCAGGAGGCCAGAACTTATGGGAAAAAAGAAGTACGTGGCTTACGTGGGAACATATACCCATGGAACCAGTAAGGGAATTCAGGTATACGATGTAGATGTAGAAAAAGGAACACTCACAGAACGAAGCGAAGTGGAAGTTAGCAATGCTTCTCATCTGGCAGTATCAAAAAACGGTAAATATCTGTATTCCATTGAGGATGAGGGTGTAGCTGTATTTGAAAGAGACAAGAACGGTGATCTTACCCGCCTCAACAGTGTGGATATCAACGGAATGCGAGGCTGCTATCTTGCAACAGATGTGGACGGAAGATATCTTTATGTGGCAGGGTACCATGATGGTAAGGTAACGGTTGTACATACACATAAAGACGGCCGTCTGGGAAGTGTTATGGACGGCGTTTTCCACAAGGGACTTGGAAGCGTGGCAGAGCGTAACTTCCGTCCGCATGTTAATTGTGTACGTCCGACACCGGATAATAAGTATCTCTGTGCGGTAGATAATGGTATCGATCAGGTTAAGATCTATCGTATCAATAAGAAGAAAGACAAACTGGAGCTGGTTGACATTCTTCGCTGCCCGAGAGAGAGCGGCCCTCGTATCATCCGCTTCAGTGATGACGGAAGATTTGCATATCTTCTTTTTGAACTCAGCAATGAGGTGAAGGTATACAGCTATGACGGAAGCGGTAAGAACCCGGAGTTTCAGCTGCTTCAGAGCATTACCACTCTTGGAAAAGAGGATTCCAATGATGCGCTCCATAACGCAGCTTCCGGTATGTCTCTTTCTGCGGACGGTAAATATCTTTTCTGTACAACAGCAGGGGAAAATACTGTGACTATGTATGCAGTAGACCAGGAAACAGGCCTTCTGACCAAGAAATTTACACTTCCGATCAGTGGTGATTACCCGAAGGATCTTATGATCTTCCCGGATAACAAGCATATTGCTATTGCCAATCATGCCAGCAACAGTATTACCGTTTTCACTGTGGATTATGAAAAGAATATCATCATGATGAACGAAAAACCGAGAAAGATCGAGACACCGAACTGTATCCATATCTGGCCGGTACCGGATACATGGGAGCAGTTGGATTAAGAACAGGATTGATCAAAGTAAGTCTTGCACAGGCAGACAAAAACAGGCTCAGGGACGAGTAGGAACTTTCCCTGAGTCTGTTTTTTTGCGCATTTATATTTTTTTATCTGACAGGTCAAAATGTGAAATTACCGCTGATAAAATTCGTGGATACGATCCATCCGTGCACTCATATTGTTAAAAAGTGCATCTGTAATGGTAAGTGCTGCCATAGCTTCCACAACGACTACTGCACGCGGTACGATCACCGGATCATGCCGGCCCTTGATCTCAAGCTCCAGGTTTTCTCCGGTGTTGGTCACAGTAGACTGAGACTGACTGATGGAAGGAGTAGGTTTGATATGTGCACGGAGAATGATATCGCTGCCGTCACTCATACCGCCCATAATACCACCTGCGTGGTTGGAAGTTTTGGAAATAATGCCGTCTTTTTGTACAAAACCGTCGTTGTCTTCGGAACCGGTAAGACGTGTCACGTTGATGCCGTCACCGATCTCAACAGCTTTTACAGCACCAATGGACATGATCGCATGAGCGAGGGTAGCATCCAGCTTGTCAAAAACCGTATCGCCCAGACCGGCAGGAACGTTTTTGATGCGGCATTCGATCACACCGCCGGCACTGTCCTGACTGTTCAGACATTGTTCGAGATAGGCAGATGCCTTTGCGGCTGCGTCGGCATCTGGCATGCAGAGTGCATTATTTCGGATCTCTTCTTCTGAGAAGGACCGGATCTCTACAGGACCGATGGATCTTGCGTAGGTAGTAAATGTAATGCCAAGTTCGTTTAACAGCTTGATGGCAATGGCACCGGCTGCCACACGTCCGGCGGTTTCTCTTCCGGAGGAGCGTCCACCTCCACGGTAATCACGGAATCCGTATTTCTGGTCAAAGGTAAAGTCTGCGTGACCGGGACGATAGGAGTATGCGATATTTCCGTAATCTCTGGAACGCTGATCTGTATTGCGGATCAGAAGAGAAATTGGAGTACCGGTAGTCTTTCCTTCAAAAACTCCGGAAAGGATTTCCACCAGATCTCCTTCCTTACGGGCAGTTGTATAACGGCTTTGACCGGGCTTTCTCCGGTCAAGAAAAACCTGGATATCTTCTTCGCAGAGAGAAAGACCTGCGGGACAGCCGTCGAGAACGGCACCGATAGCCTTGCCGTGAGATTCTCCCCAGGTGGTAACCACGAATTTTTTTCCGAATGATGACTGACTCATTTGTATAACTTCCTTTCGTTGGAATTCTGGAATCATTATATAGGAAGCCGGAAAAAATGTAAAGAACGTGGAAGGCAGAATGAATTTTTATGTAAAGATCATGTAAAATTATTTAAAAGCTCTTTTAAAAAGAAAAGGTATGAATTGACAAAGCTATTTTGACTATTTATAATAAAAAAGAATTTTGCCCTGGCAAAAGAAAAGCAAGAGAAGGGAAGTGGGAATCGTGGTAAGGATTTACAAGACAATAGACGGAGCCATCCACCAGATACAGGAACCGGAGGAAGGCTGCTGGATTGCGCTGACGAATCCGACGGCAACAGAGATTTTTGAATTTTCCGAGAAGTTTGATATAGAGGTTGACGATTTACGATCCCCTTTGGATGAGGAAGAACGGTCACGTATCGAAGTTGAGGATAATTATACACTGATCCTGGTTGATGTTCCTATGATCGAGGAACGTAATGACAAGGATTGGTATGGGACAATACCGCTTGGCATTATTGTGACGGGGTCTATGATCTTTACCATCTGTCTGGAGGACACACCGGTTCTTACCAGATTTATGGAGGGAAGAGTCCGGAGCTTTTTTACCTATATGAAGACCCGTTTTATCTTTCAGATCCTTTACAGAAATGCGAGCATGTACCTGCGTTATCTGCGTATCATTGACAAAAAAAGTGAGCAGGTGGAAGAAAAACTGCATCTTTCCACAAGAAATGAAGAGCTGATCGAGCTTCTGGAGCTGCAGAAATCCCTGACTTATTTTATCACATCACTCCGGTCTAACGAGGTTGTGCTGGAGAAGCTTCTGAAGATAGACAGCATCAAGAAATATCCGGAGGACACCGATCTTCTGGAGGATGTCATCACTGAGAATAAGCAGGCGATCGAAATGGCCAATGTGTACAGCGGTATCCTGAACGGAACTATGGATGCTTTTGCATCGATCATCTCCAATAATATGAATATCGTTATGAAGGTACTGGCGATCATTACTATTGTCATGAGTATTCCGACTATTGTGTTCAGTGCTTACGGAATGAATGTGGCTGGTTCCGGTATGCCCTTATCAAGAAGTCCATTGGGATTTCTGATCATTATCCTGATTTCTGTGGCGATCAGTGTTGTGGCAGCGATCATTCTTTCCAAGAAGCGATTTTTCTGATTTTCAAAAGTTTTCTGAAAGGAGATTTTAATGAAATTTATCGACAAACTGGAACGTAAATTCGGAAGATTCGGGGTTCCGAATCTGACTGTTTACATCATCGGATGTTATGTGTTGGGGTATTTTCTGGCTATGTTTGCTCCGGGAGTTTTGAATATGCTGAGTCTTGATATGTCCATGGTCATGAAGGGACAGATCTGGAGACTGGTGACATGGGTGATCTATCCGCCGTCCAGTGTGGGAGGAACTGGCAATCTTGTGATGTTCCTTCTCGCAATCTTTTTTTTCTATTATCCGATCGGTACTTCACTGGAACGTACCTGGGGAACTTTCCGGTACACATTGTATATTTTTTCAGGTGTTTTGTTTACTGTGATCGCAGCAGTGCTTTTACATGTATTTACAGGTGGTTATGTGGTTATGAACGGGATCGCCTATTCTCTTGGCGGAAATATTTTTACCACATATTATATCAGTCTTTCTATTTTCCTTGCCTATGCAGTCACATATCCGGATCTTCAGCTGCTTCTTATGTTTGTGATCCCGATCAGGATGAAATGGATGGCCTTTGTATACGGACTGTTCATTGCGTGGGATATCGTATCTTATCTTCGAGTCGGGCTTTGGGTAGGTGTAGTACCGATCGTAGCATCACTTTTAAACTTTGTGATCTTTTATTTCAGTACCCGTGATATGAACCGATACAATCCGAAGGAGATCCACAGGAGGCAGCAGTTTAAGAAGGCTGTGGCTCCTTCCAGAACAGGGTCCGGTCCGAATGGGATCGCCAAGCATAAATGTGCGATCTGCGGACGTACCGAAAAGGATGACCCAAACCTGGAGTTTCGTTTCTGCTCAAAGTGCAACGGAAATTATGAATATTGTCAGGATCATTTATTTACACATAAACACGTACAGTAAAACGCACAAACGAAGGAGAACATTATTATGAAAAAAACTAAGATTATTTGTACACTTGGACCTGCCAGCAATAACAGGGAAACTCTGAAGGCTCTTATGGAGAATGGAATGGATATTGCCAGATTCAACTTTTCTCACGGAGACCACGAGGAGCAGAAGGGCCGTGTGGATATGATCAAGGAGCTTCGTGAGGAGCTTGATATGCCTATTGCCATGCTTCTTGACACAAAGGGACCGGAGATCCGTACCAGACTTTTAAAGGACGGACAGAAGGTTAAGCTGGAAGCGGGAAAACAGTTTGTACTTGGAATTGGCGATTTTGAAGGCGACAGCACAAAGGTTGCTATCACATATGAGACACTTTACAAGGATGTAAAACCGGGAAACAGAATCCTGATTGATGATGGTCTGATCGAGTTGGAGGTTAAGGCGATCAAGGGAACCGATATTGTCTGTGATATTTTAAACGGTGGTGAACTGGGAGAGAAGAAGGGTGTAAATGTTCCCTATGTAAAAGTAAATCTTCCGGGAATCACAGAGCAGGATAAAAAAGATATTATCTTTGGTATCGAGCAGAAATTTGATTTCATCGCGGCATCTTTTGTCCGTTCCGCAGAGGTGATCCGTGAGATCCGTAAGCTTCTGAATGATAATGGTGGAAAGGATATCGGTATTATCGCGAAGATCGAGAATGCAGAGGGTGTTGAGAATATTGATTCCATCATTGAAGCATCTGACGGTATCATGGTTGCCAGAGGAGATCTCGGTGTGGAAATTCCTGCAAGTCAGGTACCTCACATCCAGAAGGCGATCATCCGTAAGTGTAACGAACATTATACACCGGTTATCACAGCAACACAGATGCTTGATTCCATGATCCGTAATCCGCGTCCTACACGTGCAGAGGTAGCTGATGTTGCCAATGCGATCTACGACGGAACCGATGCGATCATGCTTTCCGGAGAGACAGCAGCTGGTAAATATCCGGTTGATGCTCTTAAGATGATGGCAGATATCGCAGAGATGACAGAGCCGCATCTGGATTATAAAGTGTTTATTGAACATCGTTCCATGGACGGAAGAGAGAAGATCTCCAGTGCAGTGGCACTTGCAACGGTGCGTACTGCAAAGAACCTGAAGGCGAACGCTATCGTAACACCGACAATGAGTGGAAATACAGCCAGACTGATCTCCAATTTCCGTCCGAAGGTTCCGATCTATGCGATCACACCAAACTCAACCATCCAGCATAAACTTCAGCTGATCTGGGGTGTAACACCTCTGAAAGGATATCAGAGAGATACCACGGACCATATCATGTCTCAGGCTATGAATGTTGTCCGCAGCCGTCATCTGATACATAAAGGAGACCTTGTTGTATTTACAGCAGGAGACCCTGCGACCAACATGACAAACGGTCGTGGTGCAGTGACAAATATGATGCACGTGATCGAGGCAGAATAAGACTGAGTTTTCTTCGGGAACAGCAGTCGGAAAAACAGGAGATGCAGTTATTATGAAAAAAGAACCATTTGTGACACTTGAGAAACTCAACGAAATTACTGAAAAGTTTCCGACACCCTTCCATCTCTATGATGAGAAGGGAATCCGTGAGAATGCAAAAGCCCTGAAAGAGGCCTTTGCATGGAACAAAGGATTCAAGGAATTTTTTGCGGTAAAGGCAACACCGAATCCATATCTGATCAATATTCTGCAGGAGTATGGCTGTGGCTGCGACTGCTCCTCAGAAACAGAGCTTATGATGGCCAAGGCAGTAGGTTGCAAAAAGGGCGATATCATGTTTTCTTCCAATGACACACCGGAGAAAGAGTTCAGATATGCAGATGAGATCGGTGGGATCATCAACCTTGATGACATCACACATATTGAGAGCGTAGAGAAAGCTCTCGGAAAAATCCCGGAAGTGATCAGCTGCCGTTACAATCCAGGTGGAGTATTTAAGATCAGTAACGGTATCATGGATAATCCCGGAGATGCAAAATACGGAATGACTACCGAGCAGATCTTTGACGCATTCCGTATCCTGAAATCCAAAGGTGCCAAAGAGTTTGGAATCCATGCATTCCTTGCAAGCAACACAGTGACCAATGATTATTATCCAATGCTTGCAAAGGTTATGTTTGAGCTTGCCGTGAAGCTTCAGAAGGAGACAGGTGCACACATTAAATTCATCAACCTTTCCGGTGGTATCGGAATTCCTTATAAACCGGATCAGGAGCCAAATGATATCCGTGTGATCGGTGAGGGTGTCCGCAAGGTTTATGAAGAAGTACTTGTTCCGGAAGGAATGGGGGATGTTGCGATCTATACAGAGCTTGGCCGTTTCATGATGGGACCGTATGGCTGCCT
The DNA here is from genome assembly GCF_900101315.1 of Blautia sp. SF-50. Lineage (NCBI taxonomy): Bacteria > Bacillati > Bacillota > Clostridia > Lachnospirales > Lachnospiraceae > Blautia > Blautia sp. SF-50. The sequence goes on along the minus strand of NZ_FMUW01000019.1, from coordinate 2,285 downwards.
TGTCACAAAAGCAATCCATGAGAAGCATACACATAAAGAGTATATCGGCGTAGATGCCTGTGCAGTAAATCTGATGCGTCCGGCTATGTATGGTGCTTATCATCACATTACGGTTATGGGTAAGGAGAACGAGCCGTGCGATCATAAATATGATGTGACAGGTTCCCTCTGTGAGAATAATGATAAATTTGCCATTGACCGTATGCTTCCGAAAATCGACAAGGGAGATCTTCTTGTGATCCATGATACAGGTGCTCATGGTTTTGCAATGGGTTATAACTACAATGGTAAACTGAAATCTGCAGAGATCCTTCTTCATGAGGACGGCAGCTTTGAGATGATCCGTCGTGCCGAGACACCGAGAGATTATTTTGCAACCTTTGACTGCTTCCCTGTTTTTGAGAAACTTCTTCAGGATGAAGACGAACTGAAATAAAATAGCGGAAATATATAAAAACAGCCTTCTATGCATCTTGTAATGATGCTGGAAGGCTGTTTTATGTTTAAGCGTCTGGTAGGTATAAGATCGCGAGCAGGGCGGAAGGTGGTCAAATGCAGGGTTACAGCTTCCGGCTGCCGGAGATTTCTGCCAGGGCTTTTCTAAACTCAAAGAAAAACAGGATGGCAGTAAATGTAACGGCCAGGATATCCGCAACCGGCTCAGCCATATAAACTGCATTTGTCCGGTCAGCACGGAAAATATTGGGCAGGATATAGATCAGCGGGATGACCAGAATAAATTTCCGGACAATAGCCACAATGATGGAATCTTTGGCTCTGCCAAGGGAGATAAAGGTCATCTGGCAGGCAATCTGGATACCAAAGATAAACACAACTGCCATATAGATTCGGAGCGCTGTTTTTGTGAAAGCAAGTAATGTACTGTCCGAAGTAAACATTCCGGCAAAGATCTGCGGGAAGATCATAATGATCAGCCACAGGATCACGGAATAAGAAACACTTGTTTTTATAAGAAGCTTAAATGTAGAACGTACACGTTTTTCGTTACGTGCACCATAGTTGTAGCTGATGATAGGCTGTGCACCCTGACCAAGTCCCTGAAGAGGAAGCATGGCAAACTGCATGACGCTGGTAAGGATAGTCATGGCTCCTACTGCAACATCCCCGCCGTATTTTAAGAGTGAGGAGTTGTAGCAGACAGAGATAACGCTTTCACTGAGCTGCATGACAAAGAGAGAAGAGCCAAGAGCCATACAGGGCAGAATGATATCGGCTTTCAGTTTCATGGTGCTTTTCCGAAGCTTCAGGAAGGTCTTTTTTCCAAAGAGGAAGGAGAGGACCCAGATGCAGGAAAATGCCTGGGAGATCACTGTTGCCAGAGCAGCGCCCCGGACACCCATGTGGAATCCGAAAATAAAAACCGGATCCAGAATAATGTTGGAGATCGCACCGATCAGTACGGAGAGCATTCCGGTTTTTGCGAATCCCTGGGCTGTGATGAAATTATTCATGCCAAGAGTCAGCTGTACAAAGATAGTTCCTACTGCATAGATATTCATGTAACCAACCGCATAGTCGATGGTGTTTGCACTGGCGCCGAATGCAAGGAGAAGGCTGCGGTTTCCGAAAAACAGGATAACAGTCAGGATCAGGGAGATGATGATCTGCATGGTGAAGCAGTTTCCGAGAGTCTGTTCGGCTTTTGTAGTGTCATTTTTACCCATAAAGATGCTGGCTCTGGGAGCACCTCCGTTTCCGACAAGAGCAGCAAAGGCAGATACGACCATAATAAGCGGCATACAGACACCTACACCGGTAAGGGCAAGAGCACCCTCTCCGGGAATATGACCAATATAGATACGATCGACGATATTGTAGAGCATATTGATGAGCTGTGCGGCAACGGTAGGAAGTGCAAGCTGCAGAAGAAGCTTTCCGACAGACTCGGTTCCTAAAAAGCTTTTGTCTTTTTCCATTTTTTTATTCCTTTCGTGTTTTTTGATAGTAATCGAGTAGGAGGGAGTGATTAGCTCCCGTCCTCTCACACCACCGTGCGTACCGTTCGGTACACGGCGGTTTCAATAGTTGATGTGCACAGACTGATAGGCTGTGGCTAAATCATAAAAGCCACCGTTTATCAGTCTTTCTTTTGTCATGGCTTTCTTAACTGTTGTCAAATTCGCACAATACCAGTGTCCTCTTCGGCAGTTTGCCGCCATGTTCGCATAGTATTCGTGTACTCCCATCTTTATCAGATTTCTTTTCTTTGTTCTTGGAAGTTTCCACTGTTTCCATATACACATGCGTATTCTATGATAGAGCCA
>NZ_FMUW01000055.1:0-10447 GCF_900101315.1 Blautia sp. SF-50 | reverse complement strand
AATAAAGAAAGGATGGTATACTATGGGAGTTTGTAAGAAGATAAAAAGGAGGGCCGATCAGGAGCGGAATGTGTGGGAATTATTCCGGATGTTTAAGAATGAGAAAAAAATCCTGGGACTTTCTGAGAGTACATTACAGAACTACGAAGACAGCTTGAAGCGTTTTATGGATTACATGGAATGTACAGATGCGCCAATCCAGGAGATTGATTACGATGATGTTTTGAGCTTTACACAGGGATTGCAGGAAGAAGAATTAAGTGTATCTTCAATAAATCATTACCTACGTGATATCCGTGCATTTTTTAATTGGTGCAGTAAATCAGGATACTGCCGCAAGATAGAAGTAAAACTTGTAAAAGGGCAGGAGACGGTGAAAGAAACTTACAGTGAAGAAGAACTGAAGGCTTTACTGGAGAAGCCCCAAAGGGATTCTTATTGTGAGTGGAGATGCTGGGCGATTATTAACTGGATTCTGGCTACGGGAAATCGTGAGAAAACAATTTGTAATGTGAGGATGCGGGATATAAATCTTCCGGATGAAGAAATAGTGTTGAAGCAGACAAAAAATAAAAAAATTCAGATAATTCCTATGAGTACAGAGCTGTCGTTTGTCCTTACACAGTTTATACGAGATTTTCGAAGTGAAGCAGATGATGATGAGTTCTTGTTCTGCAATGTGTCTGGAGAACAGTTGACAGAGAATGCCTTGAAATTATCTATTCGTGATTACAATGCAGCAAGAGGCGTGAAAAAGACCAGCGTTCATGCGCTTAGACATACGTTTGCTAAACTTTGGATACATAATAATGGAGATGTGTTCCGACTGCAAAAAATGTTGGGGCATTCAACACTTGATATGACTCGAAATTATGTAAACCTTTTTGCCGCAGATCTGAAAGAAGGATTTGATGAATATAGTCCATTAGATAGAATGGTAAGAAAGAGAAGGAAAAAGCATACGATAAAAAGAAATAAACCAACAGCTTAGGTTTGGTTGGACTGGCAGCAGTTGGCTGCTGGTCCTTTTAAAGGTTTGGGTATTGCTGAATGCGAAAATTTGTCTTATTCTAAGAGCAGGAGAAAAATTTCGCAAATGAGGAAAAGGAGAGACTATGGCAGAGGAAAATAAGGCTGTAGAACTGCATGGGGAAGAATCGGAGAAGAAAAAATATATATCAGATGTCCTAGATATTGATAAGCTCATAGAGGAATACGGAAACAAGATTATGCTTATCGCAGGTGTTGGTTCTGGAAAAAGTACATGGGTAAAGGATGTTCTGACACAAAAAGGAAATGTACTGTTTATAACTTCCAGGCGTGCAAAGGTAGACGAGGATATTGCACACTCATGTTTTACAAGCTTTGTGCGCGAACAGGACGGGCAGAGAGAAAACCTGATAACGAATGCTAAACTTGGATACATTTTGATAAATGCTCATGCGGACATGCAAATGACAGTAGATAATTTCCTGAACTGCTATGAGTACATTGTTGTTGATGAGATACATTCAATGGCTTCAGATTCGACTTTTGCCAGATCTTCGTTTGATGTGCTTACATTCATTGAGTATGCAGCAGAACAAGGCCATAAGGTTATTGTAATGACAGGAACTCCAGAACCAGTTCAGTCTTATTTTCGGAACAATGGTTGGCATATAGAGGATTACAGAAAAATTTGTAATTATGTTAAACCGGAGGCTATAAAATATATTTATAAGGAAAAAAGAGTGGATGTTATCAAGGAGGCCTTGGAAGAAAATAAGAAGGTTATCTACTTTGTAAATAACACAGCTACTATCACAGAGACAATCAGAGAAGTATTGGATAAGAGAATTGGAGAGATTGAAAAAATTGCTGTCATAGTTTCGGATGAAAAAAGAAAAGATATGGACGCAGCTTTAAAGGAAAAATTCCCAGGCTACAATGAAGAAATCAATGACCAGGTATATACAAGTCTTATTCAGAACCAAGTACTTCCGGAAGAATGCGAGATCTTAATATCCACATCAAGATTAAAAGAGGGAGTGGATATTTTAAATGAGAATGCCTGTGTAATCTGTGATAACCATATTCTGTCCAATTTAATACAGTTCTTTGGTCGTGTACGTGTTGGGGGCGGTACAGTTTATATCATTGAAGATGCACAACAGCATGAGATTAAACATGATAAACTTTTGTATGAGTATGCGAAGCAACAGGAAATAACTGCTGCCAATAAATTTGTTGACACATATATAAAAGAGCAGGAAGATGTGTTTGAATATGGCCCGACATTTTCTCTGATAAGGTTTGTGGAGCAGAATCCATATATCCGGTACAACTTTATAAAGAAAAAATTTCAGCTTTTCGAGATAAAATATAACGAGGAAATACGGTTATTGAATATCAAGGACTGGAAAGAAGAACTTCAGGACTATTGTGAGGAGTATGGAATAAAAATGCCGCTGCTTATACCAAGATATAAAATGCAGGGTATTATTGAGGAAGGATTTACTAAGAATCTTGAGCCAGATAAAAGATTCTATGGTGAGGATATTGAAAGGATTAAAGGAATAATCAGAAGAAATTATGGAATCAAGTATGCTCAGATTAAGAAAATTAATGAAAGTTTGGAAGAGCAGGACGTGTCGTTTAGAATATATTCGGGAAAAGAAACATCAAAAGAGCATAGAAATGAAACCTATTATCAGATAATATCTCCGGAAGAACTGGAGGCGAGAGCCAAAAAGTCAAAGAAAAAAACTTCGAGAAAATCTAAAAAAACTGCTTCAAAATAGTGGATACATAGTAAAGGCCGAGAAGAAATTCTCGGTCTTTGTGTATATAAGGTTGAACAATTTGATGAGGTATTAATAAGGATGTAAAGGCTCTGGATGACCGGGAAGAGGAGTGATTATCTCCACCCTTACTTCCCCGCACCTGGCCACCAGGTATAGCCACACTTCTGACACAGGTTCTTCTTTTTGGTTGATCCCAGTACTCCCCACATAATACTGTAACCTCTCTCCTGAGTTGTTACCGACGTTGATCCGCACTTTGGACAGCGAACAACGTTAGGATCGGGAATATCGGCAGTATTGAATTCGAAGTATTGGAAGTTGTGGTCGATACAATCAAGAGCAAGTTTATCTGCTAAATATCCATTGCCATGGTTATGAGAGTCATTCCACCAATTAAAATGTTCATTTATATTTCTTAAAACTTTTGTTGCTTCTTTTGGAAAAGTTTCAAGATTACCTTTATACATGCTTTTGATTCTTCTATAAAATTCCCCTTTTTCATAATCAGTCAATTTCGCATAATAATTTTTAAGTTCTGTCATATCATATTCTGCTCCATCAACAAGGCAAGTATTTTCTTTATGTATATAATTCAAAGGAAACCCACAGTGAATACAGGCAGGTGCTTTATCAGAAACTTCTTTACCACACTCGGGGCATTTAATAAGCATACGGAACTCCTCCTTTTTATTGCTATTATTGTACTATTAATTTTATCATACTATAGTCATTAAGTAAAATCGGAAATCTAAAAAAGGCAATAAAAAATGGAGATACGGATACTATCTCTGATGCTTTAAAAATGTTTGGGGATCAGGATTCAGCTGCCAAGTGGTTCGGACATTTAAATACAAAATCTGATGGAAGTTCTGTTATTTCTGATGGAATAATAGACATTTTCCAAGGAGCTTTTAAGAATATCGACGCTGATGCGGTAAAAAAGAATATAGCTAAAGGTGCAAAGGCAGAATCTTCATCTCTCGGAGATATACTCTCTGATGGAATTGGCAACCTTGTAGGCGGTGTCACATCATTTGGCAGTGGTATTTCTGCTGTACTTGGTTCTGTCGCGCAATTTGCTATTCCTCTTATTCTTGGAGGACTTGCTATTCATGCTGGTAAATCCTTATGGAACAATGTACTGACTAATAACAATGCAAACAAGAAATATGAAGAATCTTCACAGAAATACGATAATGCGGTATCTGAGCGTGACTCACTTCAGTCAGAATACAACACGAATAAAGAAAGATACTATGAACTCAATGCTAAAGAGAACCGTTCTACAGATGAACAGGCAGAGCTTGAAAATCTAGCATCGAAGAATTCCTTAATGGAGTCTCAGCTGAAAGTCAAAGACAACCTGGTTGATGCGACACAAAAACAGCAGGCTTTAGATGCGAAGGATGCTCTTGAGAAAAGTGGACTTCGTACAGACAAAACTTCAGCTCATTGGTATGAGAATGGATTACTCCGCGGGAAAACAGGTGTTAAATATCAGGATGACATCGATGAAGCCAATGACATGATTGAAAAGCTTAACCGTCAGAAGGCCGAGCGAGAAGAACTCATCAGTAATGAGAGTAATTATAGTCCTGAAAAATTCAAGAAGAAACTAGCATCTATCGAAGATGATATTTCAACAACAGAGGGACAATTAACAGATTCTGTAGCTGATATTTCTGATAAAGCTCAGGATCTCTGGGATGATAATGGTAATCTCATAGACGAATCTGCAAGAAATACTGCTAAAAGAGTGCAACAACTTACAGATAACTACAAGAAAGCTGTCGGTTCCACTTCTACTACTTCCGACAAGATGAATAACATCTTTGCACTCTCTTAGTTCTCAGATTTGAAGGATAAACTCATTGCCGCAGGTAAATCCGGTGGTACAGATGCTATCCAGAAAATGATTGATGACACAGACGGTCTTAAAGATGCAATGAGCAATGCCGGACTTACTGCGGATGATCTCAAGGATAGTATTATGTCTATAGCAGATCCTGACGCGAAGAATCTGGAAGGTATCAAGGAGAATCTTAAGGATATATTCGGTAAGGATGGTCTTGGACAGTCTGATTTCTTCAAAGGTAAAACGGATGAAGAGCTTGAGAACTTTTGGGATTATCTTCAGGACAACAACTATAATCCTAAGCAGATGAAATGGGATGAGAAAACCACTAAGGAAAACTTCGAAGCAGCACAGGAAGCTAAGAAGAAAACTCCAGAGGAATCTGCCACATTCGCTTCTAAGTTTAAGAATGCAGCAGAAGATACTGCTACTGACATTGATACTGTAACAGATAACTTCCAATCTGACATGAAGAATATCCAGTCTGCTATGGAATCCGTAACAAACGGTACATTCCAGAATTCTGATATGGCAGATCTGATCCAGCAATTCCCGGAATTAAGTAATGCCAGTGGTGACTTGAAGGATAATCTTCAGGATCTTGCCATGAATAAAGGTGCTGAGGCCATTGGTAAGATCAGGGATTCTGTAAAGGATGTTACAGACCCGAAGCAGTTAGCACAGGCGGATAAATATGTTCAGAGTATCATGGATACGATGGACAGCCAGAGCAGAATAATCATTTTGCTCCGGCTACACTATATAGAAATAAGGTTAACAATTTATAGAAAGAATTTGGTCCAAAAAAGATTGTAATATATCTAATAATTTGTTTGTATCTGAAGAGATAGTGGATTCGTTTTTTAATGTATTCAAAATAATTTGATGTTCAGGAAAAAAATAAGATATAAAATTTTTTATAGAATATATAAAGTGATTTATTTCTTGAATACATTTTTGTTCATTATTTATATACAGATTTCGTTTTATTATATAAGTAGCATACGATAAACCATTCATGTAATTTAAAAGACAAAAATTATATAATTGTTGTGGATTAGGACTTTCTGAAAAAGAGTTAATGTTGTTGGCTGATTCGTTAAGGCGGCTTAAAAAAAATGTAGTATTAAATGAAGAAACCTCTTCTTTTAAGTTTGTAAATTTTTCAATAATATTTTGGTGGGCATCTGTAGGTAGATGTTTTAAAAGATTAAAATCAAAATTTTCAAAAATTAACGCTAAGTCTTCAAAATTGCATTCAAATCCTAATTCTAATGTGTTTAAAGTATTTTTAAATTTAAGTTTGTCAGATAAAGATAAAGTATTATATAGAGAAGAAAGGGTATCATTGAATGATGATAAACAATCAGAAATATCCTCGGTATAAAATCTATAATCCCATTTAAAACGTTCTTCAGCAGAAGAGGTATCTATTTCAAAAAGATACATATATATTTTTATGATATCCTGCTTTTTTATTTTTTTTAGACGTCTACTTTCTATTTGAGACATCCAAGCTCTGTTTTTACCTATTGCTAACGAAAGCTGTTCGGCAGTAATTTTTTTGCCATTTTTGGAATGAGTTTGTCGAAGTTTTTTTATCATAGCTGCAAGATCTTCTGTGAGAGTTAATTTTTCTGCACTCATATTATACACCATCCTTTCAAACATTATATTAACATATAAATAAGTAACAATCAATAAAAATCACCAAAAATAAAAAAGAGTGGTGAAAAATATGAAAAATAATTGACAAACGGTGAAAAAATAGGTATTCTTTAAGGGTACAAAAAAAGTCTCAGAGGCAAACCCTGAGACTTTGATGTATCGAGAAGAATGTTGGCGCATCCTTTTCGAATTAGCACGGACTCACGAATGAATCAGTACTTATGTTTTTCACATTTAGTATATCATTGATTTCATTTCGTGACAAGTCTGTCAGTTATTTCTTATAATAATATTCTATAGGATACGAGGTACGAGAGACTGTTTCCTCAACAAAGGGACAGGCTGGTTTGTATCCCGGACTCGGAATCCAGAAAGGAAATAAATTATGAAAAATCCTTATATTAAGGAGGAAAGACACTTGGAGATTAAGGGTAACATGATCCCTGTTACAGATGAGGCATTGATGGAGGAACTGGAAGGTTTTTCTGAAAGGTTATTCAAATTTGGCAAGTACCTTCAAAAAAATACTACAGTCACACCTGATCTTGTCTTTGATAATAAGGGGGATAAGGTCTTTGACGTGATATTCTGTGAAATTGCAAAAAAACACGGAATATCATCTGAAGAAGTTCGAGAATCATTAAGAACAACAACAGGTATTATGCTTGCTTGGGATATGAAGTTGAAGATTGACTTTTATTCTGCTTTTGCAATGGGAAGAGATGAGCCAATGTTAGAGGATTTCATATTATACATGTATGCGGGCATGATACAAGCAGAGGTACAGATAGAAGATTATTAATGAATCTCGCTCAGGAGAGGAAAATATATTCCTCTTCTGAGAAGTTTGAAAAGGTCTTATTAGAATTATAAGTGAGGAAACAGATAAGAAATGAATGACAATGATTATCAAAAATATGTAAAAGTGTTTGAAACATGGAATGAAAATCGGACTCCGTTAACATTGCGATGGAAAGATGAGGAATATACATATTATCCGGATTCTTCAGAAGAATTTAGGCCGTGCTATTTGGAAACTATTCCAGAAAATGAACAGGTACGTTTCTTTAAAGCAAGGAATGAAATGCCTAAAAATTGGTGGGTGTCTGATCGAGGCACGATTATTCGTATAATTGGAAATGAAAATGATGGATATCAGGCGGCCTTGTATTATGGACAAGGTGAAAAACGTCTACAGGTCAGAATTAAGGAACAGGCTTATGCAAGAGAAGCAATCGTGGGAATTGTTTTTGAGGATAAAATACCATGGATTGATGAAAAAGCAGCGGAGTGTATAGAAAAATATGGCCTAGCAGCATTCAGACGGAATGGTGAAGGAATAGAGGTGCATCATTGTAAAGGATATGCTACGTTTAGTAGTAGAACTGAAGCAATGAATAATTTAAAGATAAATTGTGACTTAAATAATATACGTTTTTTGCCAGCTAATGTGCATAAAGTATTGGGATATATTCAACCCAATATGAAGCGTCTGTATTCTGATACAGAAACGATAGAAGATATTCATGCAATTAATGAAGCATTGGTACGCGCTGATGTTAAGGAAACAACTATTGTGAGTCCCGGAGCAAGTGGAAGACAAGGCGATATTCGATGTTTAGGAGACACTGTTACTACTTTAGATGGAAGACAAATGAGTTTTGAAAATGCAATAAAGGATATGCTACAAGGGATGATTTTGAAAAAGATAAACTAATCATATGTGGGGTAAGAGTATAGACTTTTACCCCGATTTTATTTCCCGAACACTTCACACATCATCTTCACTCCAAGACAGAAGCCGTTTCTGAAATTCTGCTCCAACTCGTCTGCCAGAAGATTAAGGTTCTCATCCATGACCTGATCCAGAGCGGCCGCCTGATCTTCTGTAAGTTGTTCTTTAAGAACATGATAACCATGTAAAGCCTGATCCTTATGTATACGGTACTTGTCCAGGGCGTCTAGTGTGGCTGCACTTACATGTGAGTTGTAAAGCTGATCTATGATATCCATGATTCTGTGATCCTCCTTGGAATGAAACATTTTTACTACATTATAGTTATTTTAATGACTATAGTCAACAATAAGACTATCCCGTATTCTGAAATATAGAAGGGAGAGGTCGAGTTGATAGTTTATAGTCCATTCTGGGATACATTAAAGAAATCATCAGAATCCACATATACGCTTATTAACAGGTATCATGTTTCAAGTGCTACCATTGATAAACTGCGGAAAAATAAGCCAGTGAATACAACAACATTAAATGATCTCTGCCGGATTTTGAACTGTGAGATACAGGATATTTGTAAGTATGTTCCATCAGACACAGACCAGAGCTTATAGAGGTGAATACGAGAGAAGATGATCGTGATTTTTCAATGAGTTTTGATGGAATGCGAAATTTTTTTGCAAGCCTTAGAGAGTGCAAAAATTTCGCAAATGATGATTTTCTCGTATGTAGTAAAGGATTTCTGCGGATATTTTGTAGTAACATGTCGGAAACTTACAGCGGATAAACAGACAAACCAGCAGGACTTCAACACTGCCTGCGCGCGTACGATAACATCATTTCAAGTGCCTCCGCAACACTGTTTATTCCAGATACAACCAGTACTTTCCTAGGCCGTAAGCAGTATTTCACTCGGATCTGGAAACTCCTGAGTATCCAACATACAGCTCATTTTTTCTGAGCTTGAGCCATAACATAATCGATAACAAAAAATGCCTGGACAACCGTAATAAGCTGTCTAGGCATTTCGTTTCTTTGTATCTTTGTAGTGATTCATGAGGCAACATCCGTGCAGGTAAGAAGCAAATCACACTGTATGGCTCAAATCTGGTCGCTGCATCTCCTGGCCTACACTTTTTTGACTGCCTCGAAAACAGAGACTTATTTCTACTGTACGTTGGATTTAAGCAACAGTATTTGACAGTAGTTCTTTCTTATACTTGTAGAACGTTTTTCTGGTGATCCCAGCCTGGCGGATAGTTTCGATATCATTCAGTGATCCACCAAAGGATTTATTGTGTTTCAGGATGATCTCTTTCGCAGCCACGGACTTTTTAGTAACTAGGCGAGTTCCAGGCTTCTGACCGATCTGCTTACCAGCTAGTCTGGCTGTCTCGATTCCCTCTGCGGTTCTTTGGTGTAAATCCTGTACTTCCTTCTCAGCCTGTTCGAATGCAAGCCTGATCTGCTCCTTTGCCAGTGCCAGGAGATACTTGTTCACGCCATCCAGGATAAAGTCCACGTTGGTTCCTGTGGTCGGAATACCGCCCTGTAAAGCTCTCTTGTACGTGTCTGTGTTGATGTGTGGCTCTTTCAGGAACACCAGGTTAATGCCCTGGTTGAAAAGTTTCTGATATAGGAGAAAGCCTTCCTCTGCATTACGGGACATTCGACTGACAGAATCAAAGATGATCGTATCACCAGGCTTCACGGTCCGTAAAAGCTTGTCCAGATCCTTCCTTCCCTGGAATTTTGTTCCGGTGAATACTTCTTTAATGATATGTGCCTGTGGATGTGCGGCAAGGATATTCCTCACCTGTCTGTCGATATTCTGCTTCGGTGTACTGATTCTGGCATAGCCGTATTCTTTACTCATGTTTTCTTCCTCCTGTGGTGGTATTTCTGACGAACGTTATTTTTACTACTGCATCTGCACCGTCAACCTGGGATGCTGATATCAGTTTTACTACTAATTCCGTATACGTCAGATTTACTACTCTTTCTGATCTTATTGTACTAGATGGAATCGTGGAAAATCGTTTATTTTACATCTTTTTTTGTATTTATCCCGGGGTGCTTTCAACTGGAAAAAGGGCTTGTTTTTTCTGGATATTCTTAAGCTGGTTGATGTCTACACAGACTGAAGAAATGATAGTAAAATGTGTGAGAATTTAGTTGACAGTTGGAGAAAAAACAGATAAAGTTTTATTAAAATATAAAAGGATTATACTATATAATCAGGAAGTCTAAATTAACAAAATCTGATAAAACCCTTTGTGACTTCAGAATTTAGCATGAATGGAAGCCGATGTGCGACTCTTAATCAGGGTGTCCAGGGTTCGAACCCCTGAAGACGCACTAAAGGCACTGTTTTTGCAGATATAGAGCTGCGGGGACGGTGTTTTTTTG
>NZ_FMUW01000043.1:0-22705 GCF_900101315.1 Blautia sp. SF-50 | reverse complement strand
AAGACATGAACTTTCGGAGATATCTGTACCGTGGAAAGGTAAATGCCTTGGCAGAAAGTATCCTTTTAGCGATGGGGCGAAATATCAATAAACTTCATTGTAAGATTCAGACAGGAAGGACGGGAAGTCACCTTTTTGCATTAAAAAAGGCATAGATTTTGATAATTGAAAATAAAACAGTTTGAAATAAGGCATGCTGAAAGGGATGCTTAGGGACGAACTGCGCTTGTAAAGAATGGCATCAAAATGGTAATCAATTTCGATGCCATTTTGGCATAAAAAGGGGCTGCCGCCCAGCAAAAATATTTGCTAATGCGACAGCCCCAGTGTTTATTTATCCAAAAATATTACTGTTCACTCTGTTCTCTGCAACACACTTCGCGATACACAAAATTTATCCTTTATCTTTTCAAGACTCCGATCCATCACTGCCTGTCATCTGTGCCTCAATAGCTTTTCCAAGGCGGTTATAGATCGTCACCGCATCCTCCACATGGAGTGGGCTTCCAGTATTTCCCGATGCGCCTGCCGTTACCAGTATGTATTCCCTGTCGTAGACCTCTGCAAAGCTTGCAAGACATAGACCCGCCTCGCTGGTATATCCTGTCTTGCCGCCCAGGATCTTGCCACCGGTAACGGAAGGGTCAGAAAGATTTTTGAACATGGTGCTGTAATATGTGATCCCGCTAGGATGGATATTCGTCACTCCTGTGGAATGCCGCGGACTCTCAATGATCTCTCTGAACGTATCGTTCCGAAGTGCATACCTGAGCAGCACCGCAATATCTCTCACTGTACTGTAATGATCCGGATCATGAAGCCCTGTCGTATCACAGAAATGTGTACCATTCATTCCAATCCTCTGTGCCTTCTTATTCATCAGCTCCACAAATCCATCCCTGGAACCGCCTACGGTATCCGCCAGTGCGATACAGCACTCCGCACCGGATGGCAGCATGGCACCATAAAGAAGGTCGATGGCCCGCACGGTCTCACCGGGCTGAAAGCCTGCCTGGGTGGCATCCTGCTCATAAAGCCCCTGGAACATTTCCTGGGTCAGAGTGATCTCCTGATCCAGATCATCCAGGTTCTCAATAGCCACGATCACCGTCATGATCTTCGTCATGGAAGCCGGATAGATTTTCTCATCACCCTTCATATTTCCGATGATCTTTCCGCCTTTTACCTGCATCAGCACTGCGTAGGGACTGTTGATACCGCTCATCTCAAGCTTACGGACAACCGGTCTCTGCAGAGACTCCATCCAGTCACCTACCCCTTTATTCCAGCCGATGATCACTACAAGTGTCAGGATCACGATAGCCTCTACCACCAGGCAGAGTATCATTTTTATTTTGTTTACCTGTTTTTTTATTTTCTTCGCTTTACGCTTTTTTGATCTCAATTTATACTCCCTGTTCCGACAAATTCATCTGTAAGTTTTACTTACAGAAACGTTTTCCCCATCTTTTTTATATTAACATGATTATTATTTTCTTCTGTAATATCTATATGAAAAAGCTCTGATGAGCTTTCGTTCTGTTACAACTCTGTTTGTGCCTTATTGTAGGATTTTTGCCCCCAAAAATCAAGGTGTATAAATGTATAAAAAAATACCCCATACAAAGTTTCCTCTGTACAGGGTATTTAAAATTTATTACTGAGCTAATTTAATCGGGTTAAGCTTAACACCAGGTCCCATTGTCGGAGCGATTGTAACGCTCTTCAGATACTGACCTTTCAGTGTGCTAGGTCTAGCCTTTGTGATAGCTCCCATAAGCGTCTGGAAGTTGTCGCTTAACTGCTCCTCGGTAAAGGAAGCCTTTCCGATCGGAACATGGATGATGTTGGATTTGTCAAGACGATACTCGATCTTACCTGCTTTAATGTCGTTAACAGCTTTTGTTACGTCCATTGTTACAGTACCAGCTTTCGGGTTTGGCATTAAACCTTTCGGTCCAAGTACACGACCAAGACGACCTACAACGCCCATCATATCCGGTGTTGCAACTACAACGTCAAAGTCAAGCCATCCCTCGTTCTGGATCTTCGGAATGAGGTCCTCAGCTCCTACGAAGTCTGCTCCTGCTGCCTTTGCCTCTTCTGCCTTAGCATCTTTAGCAAATACAAGTACACGAACTTTTTTACCTGTTCCGTGTGGCAGAACAACTGCTCCACGGATCTGCTGATCTGCGTGACGTCCATCGCAGCCTGTACGGATGTGAACTTCGATGGTCTCGTCGAACTTAGCTACAGCTGCTTTTTTAACAAGGCTGATAGCCTCTGGTGCATCATATAATGTTGCGCGGTCTACTGCTTTCGCAGCTTCCACATATTTCTTTCCTCGTTTCATTTCTATAACCTCCTGTGGTATTTGCGGGGAAAAGCCCTCCCACTTGAAAATTTCACTTTTTCTACGGGAACCCCGAACTTAAGCTTCGGTATTTATTAGTCTACGACTTCGATTCCCATACTTCTTGCTGTACCGGCGATCATACTCATAGCAGCCTCGATGGATGCTGCATTGAGGTCTTTCATCTTCAGCTCAGCGATCTCCTGAACCTGTGCCTTAGTAACTTTAGCTACTTTGGTCTTGTTCGGTGTACCGGAACCAGATTTGATGTTTGCAGCTTTCTTAAGAAGAACTGCTGCCGGCGGAGTCTTGGTTATGAAGCTGAAACTTCTGTCAGCGTAAACAGTGATGACAACCGGGATGATAAGATCTCCCTGATCAGCTGTTCTTGCGTTGAACTCCTTAGTAAACTGTACGATGTTTACACCATGCTGTCCAAGAGCCGGACCTACAGGTGGTGCTGGAGTTGCTTTACCAGCCGGAATCTGTAATTTGATATATCCTGTTACTTTCTTTGCCATTTTCGGCACCTCCTATGTGGTATTGGCGGGGGTGTGTCCCTCCCACTTGCTGTTACCTTGTTTTTGAATTACTCAGCTTTTTTGATTTCTGTGAAACTTATTTCTACCGGTGTTTCACGACCGAAAAGCTCAACATTGATCGTTACCGTCTGTTTCTGCATGTTGATACCTGTGATCACACCTGCGGTATCTTTCCATGCACCACCGGTAACGACTACCATGTCGCCCTCTGCGAAGTCCACTTCGATATCCGGTTTCTGGATACCAAGCGGCATCATTTCCTCTTCTGTAAGAGGCACAGGCTTTGATCCCGGTCCTACGAATCCTGTAACACCGCGGGTATTACGGACAACGTACCAGGTATCGTCATTCATCACCATATTGAGAAGCACATAGCCTGGAAACATCTTTTTCTGAACCTGTCTTGAGGTTCCGTTCTTCATCTCCACTACATCCTGCAGCGGAACACGTACCTCCAGGATCTGGTCTTCCAGGTGTCTGTTCTCGATCGTCTTTTCAATGTTGGCTTTTACCTTGTTCTCATACCCGGAATAGGTATGGACAACGTACCATTTTGCTGCTTCTGACATATAATCACCTTGTCCTTACTTCATTAAGAAATTAATGAATTCCAGAATTCCAGAATCCATTACACTGATAACCACTGCCAGGATGATCGTGATGATCACGACCACAACAGTCTGCTTTGCCAGTGTGGGACGGTCTGTCCAGACAATCTTCTCAAATTCTGACTGAAGTCCCTGAAACCAACTTTTCTTCTGCGGCTTATCCTCAGATTTCTGTTTTTCCATAGCATAACCTCACAAATCTCTGTGATTACTTTGTTTCCTTGTGCAGAGTGTGTGTATGACAGAACTTACAATATTTCTTGGTCTCCATTCTCTCAGGATGGTTCTTTTTCTCCTTCGTCATATTGTAGTTACGCTGCTTGCACTCGGTGCATGCTAATGTAATCTTAACGCGCACAACTTCCACCTCCAGTGTTTTCATTTGCATGGTCTTCTATGCCGCCCGGAACGTATATCCGTCGTCATTTTCGGGCATAAAAAAAAGACCTAACTTCCATGTCGCTCGTCAATTTTATCACAGAGCAGGTGTGCAAGTCAAGCCTTTTTCGCTTAAATATAAAGAATTTCACAGATTCCGTACGGACGTCTCAAGTGCGCAAACCCGATTCTGCTTCGCTGCATTTCGTTTTCGGGACGTCGCCCCTGTACAGAAAGTAATAAGAAGACCCTTATGTGCAGGCACAACATGTCTTCTTCTGTCTTCCTGCACACTTTCAACTTCTATTAAAAGTAGTCATAACCACCGTGGATATCCACCACACTGCCGTTCATATATCCGTTAGACAGCACTGCATAAGCCATATCCGCCACTTCCTCCACAGTTCCAAACCTGTGGAGTGCGATCTTCCGGTTGATACGGTCGTAGCTCTCCTGGGTGCGGGCGCTGTGCCACGGAGTTTCGATGAAGCCAGGTGCAATAGCGTTGACTGTGATGCCCTTTGGCTCAAATTCCTTTACCAGGGATCTTGTCAGAAAATGGATGGCTGCCTTGGTGACTCCATATACAAGGGAGGAAGAATACGCCTGCTGTCCTGCATAGGAACCGGTAAAGAGCACACTGCCGCCCTCTACCATCATGGATCTCAGCTCTTTGACCATAAATACAGGTACGGAAAGATTGGTGTTTACGATCCGTGTCCACTCCTCAAAGCTGTAGTCTTCATATTTTGCGTAGGTACTGATGCCGGCATTGCTTACAAGCCAGTCAATATGGTCTGTCTGCTTTTTCAGCTCCTCCACAAAAACCATCATCTCTTCATAGGAAGACATATCTGCCTTTATCAAAGTCACCTGAGATCTTTTTTCCTCAGGAAGACTCTCCTGAAACGACAGTGCCTTCTTCTCATCATGTCCATATGTTACGAAGATCCTGTCAGTTTTTGCCGACTCTGCCAGGATCTTTTCGGCGATCCCTCTTCCGATTCCGGAAGTACCGCCTGTGATCACAGTTATTTTTCCCATTTTACAGCTCCATCAGTTCATCAAATATCGGTTTCGGTATATAAGGCTGCTGATTGTGAATCGGCTCACCCAGACAGGTCTTCGGGTATGCGTAGGTTCCATGCTCCAGCATGATCTCCAGAAGCTCCGGTCCGTTCTGCTCCAGGAATCCACCGGCATATTTTTCCACGTCTTCTCCCTGGATGCGCTTTGCAGGAATTCCGTAAGCCTGCGCCACATCTGTAAAATCGCAGGACGAGAATCCGCTGCCATCGGAGGTATCCGCATATACACAGTCAAAATAATCTCTCTGAAGATGACGGATCATTCCCAGAGCCTCATTATTCATTACGATCATCTTCACTGGGATATTCTCACGCTTCACCCACTGCAGCTCCTGGATATTCATCTGGAAGGCTCCGTCTCCGCAGATACATGCCACCGGCTTGCCGGTAGCATAATAAGCTCCGATAGCCGCCGGAAGTGCATATCCCATAGCACCATGTCCGCCGGAAAAAAGTGTCTTCTGCCCCTGCTGATTGTGGAAGGACTGATAGCTCCATACCATATGCTGTCCCACATCCACAGCAACCGCTCCGGTATCGGAAAGCTGATCACTCAAATATGCGATCATGCGGTTCGGATACCGCTCCGGAGTCTCATCATCCACCTGTGTGAGTTCCTTCCGGATCTTCCGGCACACACCAAGCCAGTCCCCGTAAGAACTGATCTGATTCTCACTGTCCGCTAATCTCTCTGCCACATCCTCCGCACTTACGCAAAAACATTTCTCTCCCTCTCTGCCTTCATGTATCTCTCTCTGAAGGTTATAAGGATCAATGTCCACCCGCACGATCTGTGCGCCCCTGGCAAACTCATGAACTTTGGTTCCGATCTGACGTGTACACAGGGAAATTCCAAAGCACACAAGAAGATCACTCTTGGCATTGGCGATCATATTTGCATAACGATGTCCGTATGCGCCGCCAATACAACCACAGTTCAGCGGATCATCCCACGCAAGGACAGCTCTTGCCAGAACACTTGTGATCACCGGGATCTGATGTTTTCTCGCAATATCGATGAGGATTTTTTCCCCGGGGCCTGCTGCACCGTGGCCGATCATGAACACCGGCCGCTTCGCTGTTTTCAGTTTACATAAAATATCATCTACTGCAACATCCGCATCAGAAGAATCAGCTTTATCCACAGCCTCCCTGTAAAAAGCAACTCCGTTTCCACCATCTTTCCGATTGTATACAGCTACCTCTGTCTCCTCATCGGAAAACTTCATATCATAAACCGGATCACTGACTTCCCCTCTCTGGATATTCATCGGAAGGTCAATAAGAACCGGTCCTTTCCGGCCTGTATTGGCGATCTGCCATGCCAGATTCAGCTCTCTCACAATATCCTGTGCTTCCCGGATCTGCACTGCATATTTGGTCACAGGCTTCGCCATGGAAACAATATCAATTTCCTGAAATCCCTGCTGGCGAAGACCGTCGATCCCGGAATATTCATAAGTATTCAGCTGTCCGGTAATAAAAATCACAGGCAGAGAATCAAAATACGCATCAGCCACACCGGAAAGCAGGTTCACAGCACCCGGACCGCTGGTAGCATACGCACATGCACAGGACTCTTTGGCCTGTGCATAACCGCAGGCTGCAAAAGCCGCTCCCTGCTCATTATAACTGGAATGGCTTCTTGTATTGGGATTGTGCTCAATAGAATCCACCAGATGAGCGATCATAGTTCCCTGGTATCCAAAAAAATCATAAATTCCTTTTTTCTGAAGAAATTCTGTCACATAATCTGTAAGTTTCATTTTATCAGACATATTTTTTTACCTTTTCCAAAAATGATATCCGTCCTGTTTTCTCAAGATACTTCATATATAGATCCAGTATCTCCGGATCTGCTTCGAATATTTCATCATATTTCAGGCACTTGTTCATCATGCTTGTATATGCGGAAAATGTTTTCTCCAGTTCCATGTAATCTGCATTCTTATACAAATTACGAATATAATCACCCTTCTGTCTATATGCCCTTGCACAGGTATATTTCTTTCCGCAGAACTTCGCATAATCCCAACACTGGTTAAAATATTCCTTATAACCCATTTCAAACCTTCTGTGTTTTGCACGTTTTTTTCTGCTGGCAGCAAGACGTTTCAGTTCTTTGGACTGCTTCATAAATTCTTCACATGGAATCAACGCACTGCACATTACAGTTGGTGGCTGACGATAATTTTCCGGTGCCTTGTTTTTATATTTTTTTCCATAGGCTATCTGCAGATACTTATCTGTATTTCCCGGAACAAAAAATCTTTCACCCTCCAGTTCTACTTCCTGCGGAGTTTCAAAAATAGATGCTGGATAATAAAAATTGTTGTTCAAAAAACGTACCACATATGTTTTTGCATTTTCCTGTGGCTGATGGATAAGATCCCTGAATATTCTTTTCCCAAGCCATTCTCTCCCACATAAAGACAGAAAACGTACCATGCAGATACATGCAAAATCTCGCTTTGTCTTCCATCTGCCATTTTTTGCACAGATCTTTTTCCATCCATCCTCTAGCATACGATTCCAAAGATATTTCCTTTTAGGTCCATACTCACACTGCAGCGGCATAATATTTATTGCAATTCCCGGATACTGATACTTCCCGTAATCGTCCAGTTTATAAAACAGAGTGTCCTTATTAATATATCTGAGATGAAAACCCGGAAAACGTTTGTTATTATCCATAGATTCCAAAGCTCTTCTCAACTCCGGTTCCTCTTCAAAAACATTCTTGAATCTTTCCATATCCCCAGTTTTCATATATACAGCACCACTTGTAGGATTCTTTGGAAAAGAGCGTCCTGTTACAGCACACAGGGTAAAATATGGCGAAAGAAAATATGTGATCTTATTCTTTCTGCATATAGTGTCTATTTCTTTAAGAAGTTCCAGTATCGTCTGCTGTTCTCTTGTTAACACATTTTACCTCTTTTCTGCCGATTTACTATATTTGCAAATAGTTACAATATTCTCTCCAAAAGTTTCTCCAGATCTTTCTGGCTTTTATATTTACCTAACCAGGCATCAAGAAACTCTGTTGCATCTGTTCGCTTTGCAAAAAATCCGGCTCTTCTGCTTCCTTTGTAAAGATCTTCCAGAAAGATTCTGGACAACTCTGTTTTTATATAAGAATGCGGTTCATATTCCATAGCATGAAAATAATTTTCAAATGCAAGTTTTGTCTGTCCTTGTTTTTTACGAATATCACCAAGCAGTTTATACGTTTCACAATTCCATTGTTTACGCACCTGAAAATTTCTCATTTCTTCTGCAAGATATTCCAGATCACTTTCATCTTCTGTACATACAATTCTGGTACGAATCTCCGCAAGAGGTTCAGGATAACCAAATCTCTGCCATGCCTGGGTAAGTGCTTTTCTGTAAAATACTTCATCCGCAAGAGGTTTTTTCTCTATTTTATTCGAAATACCTATTTTTTTGTAAAGCTCTGTTACCAGTTCCTCAAGCTCTGTTCTGGTTCTGGCGCACTGTACTTTAGCTACATAAAAAGCCCCTTCTGCTTCTTTATCCTCCGGCATCAGTTTACACCACAGCTCCATCATAGAAACCGCCTGTGTTTTCTGTCGGTTCTGAAGAAGGTTCATACATTCTTCTATTGCCATATCTTTTTTCTCACAGAGAAGCTTATCTAATTCCAGCTGTACAATTCCATTTGTTGTACATTCTCTGGCTTTGGCATATTCAACCAATGCTTCATTCTGGAGACCTTTTTCCCACAACATATCACCCTTGTATTTCATAAAATATCCATCATCAGGAAAAAGCTGCAGACACTTTTCCAAAAACTCATCTGCTTCAGAAAATTTTCTATTCTGTTTGGCACGTGCTGTTACAAAACGGCATTTAAACTTTAAAAATCCCGGCGCATCCGGATAACGTTCCATGAGACCATTTACGATTTCTTCTGCCTGATCCATTTCTTTGAACTCATAATGGCTGGCAGCTTTTCTGAATAAATGGATATCTTCTACTGTTTTTTCCATTTCCGGCGTAAGATGATCCAGTTTTTTCCGAACTTCATACATACGCCATGCTTTTGCTACTCTTTCATGATAAATCAAAGTCAACATCGCAGCCTGAAAAATCTCGTCTGACACCTGGATCAAAGTTGGATGATAAAACGGATAAATCGAAAAATAATCTTCACGTCCCACAAATTCCGCACTGAGCTGAACCTGATAATATTTCTCAAACACTTCATTTAATATGCCATATTTTCTCTCTGCAATATATGTTTCCAGAGGTTTCTCCAATTTCAGAATCCTTGCTTCCAGATCCTTTCCCGTTACATCTGCACGAATCTTGTTTCGCTGTGCATCCAGACGGTGATTCTCTTTTGCGTGTAAAAGGCAGTAAAATTTACGGAATGTCATCTGTCTCCGAATACGCCCTTTACTGATTCTTGGCAGGTATTCATCACGAATTTCCTGATACGTAGCTCCCGGCACATAAACAGACTCATGGGACTCCCTTTCCCCATGAGGCGGTATATAAGACCATTCATCTCCGTAATGCCAGATCAGATAATCACTGGTTCTATTCGGAACCATGACTTTTTCCCCTTCAAAATTCATATATTTTACAGGGAACATCATATCTTTATCAAAAAGAAACGGGCATCCACCCCAGCGCATGGCATAACGATTACATTCTTCCTCCTTATAGGAAAACATGATCTTCTCAAGTTTCCTCAATGTTCTGTCTTTCCCGAAAAATGTATAGCGTATAAGCCAGTAAAGATACTTAAATGCCGAAATTTCCCAACGTATTCCAAATACTGCCCCTATATTAAGAAGATCTGTATAGATCATCATATGTGTCCTGTATTTTTCATATTCACGGTCATCATCAGGAATTGGATCCAATGTCAGCACATCGATGATCTCTCCAGCTTTGTCCTCTCCGATGATCTGATGCTTATGGATAGAACAGCTGTCTGTACTGGCATAACGCGGAAATCCATTCGTATATGTCCTGTCTACATCAGAACAGTGGATTGCCCGATTTGGCGGCATTTCTGTTTTACAGATCTCTACGAATTTATCCCAGTCACTTTTTGGCATGTAAATATCCACATCATCATCCCAGGGGATAAAACCTTCATTTCGAAGGACACCGATCAGGGTTCCCCCTGCCATCACATATCTAAGATTATGCTTTTTGCAGATTTCATCAATCTCTCGGAAGAGCTGCAAAAGAAGCTCCTGTTTTTCAGTCATCTGTCAACCTCTTTGATTAATTATTTTCAAAAGCTCAGCCAGAGTTTCTGATTCTTCATAAAAAAATCTCGTACATTCTGTCCGTCTGTCACGGATCATGATGACCAGCTCCTGAAGCAGATAGCGAAGACCATTTCCCTCAAAATTAAAGCTGTAGCGTTTCAGGAATTCCTGACCTTCTATTTTGGCTTCAAAATATCCGGTATTCCACCAGTCACCGGGTACGGTGATACGCCCCCTGGTTCCGATGATCGCAAGCTCGTTTTCCACATCCACCGTTGTTCCAATCTCAATGGTCGCTAGTGCCCGGAGATACTTCATCGTGATCATATCATAAATAAAGCAGCCGTCACTGCTTTTCACCGCATTGCTCTTCACCTCCAGGTAATCCTTACCGAGAAGCTTGATGCATGCACACAGCGCCTGGCTGACTGTTTCGCTGAAATTTTTTCCGCCCTCAAAATCATCCTGAGAAATCGCGCATTTTACAGCTACCACATCTCCCACAAGCGCTCCATGTGTCAGCCAGACAAGCTGCGTAAACGCGCGCAGATAGACCATGGTAAGCTTCTCTACCAGAACAACCTGATGTGCCTTTGCCAGTGCAAACAGCTCTCTTATCTCTTCCGGCTCCAGAGCCATAGGCGTGTCACTGATCACATATTTATCACATTCCAGTGCCTTTCGGATATAATCTGCCCTGTTTTTCAGACCGGATCGGATATAAATGATATCCAATCCTTCCAGAAACTGCCCGTAATCTGTACCATAAGAGTCAAGTTCGTATCTGTC
This sequence comes from Blautia sp. SF-50, assembly GCF_900101315.1. NCBI lineage: Bacteria > Bacillati > Bacillota > Clostridia > Lachnospirales > Lachnospiraceae > Blautia > Blautia sp. SF-50. The sequence continues at coordinate 11,695 of NZ_FMUW01000043.1, read as the reverse complement.
ACAGAATTCTCTCGCAACAAAAACGTCCTCGGAATACACACTTTCTACATGCAGTCCGCTGACATACTTGGACTCCATCACCATTTCGTTGTCCTCTGTATCATCCGTAACAATGCCCATGCTGTAGATCATACCCTCACTTCTGAGCTTGGTACTGGAAATATTTTTGGTACGTTCCAGATAAACGACCTCACAGTAATTCTTCAGATAATCAAATTTGCCACGCCAGTCCGAACCGACTACCAGAAGGTCGATATTGTATTTTGTAATGTCATTTAGCTTCTGCCCCTGATATTCCTCTACAATGATCTCATCCGCAAAACCAGTCTTGCGGACATTTTCGATACGCTTCAGAAGGCTGTCCTGTACATTCAGCTTGCCGCGTTCGATATCATAGCTTTCACTGGTGACACCCACAACAAGATAATCCCCCAGCTCCCTGGCTCTTTTCAGAATATTGTAATGTCCCTGGTGGAACAGATCAAAGGTACCGTAAGTAATGACTTTTTTCATTATTAATTTAATCCTGCGCTTTCTCTTCTTTATTTTTCAAAAGCACTTCCATTCCCCCCTGCGGTTCTGTGATCTCTAATATATCATCCAGGTCCTGGAGCTGCTCAAATTCCTGTGGAGCTCCGGCATCATCCATGCCTTCCTCCATCTCAAGATCCTCATCTACAAAGAAATCCTCGTCACGGATTTCTTCCGTCTCTTCTGTCTCATGTTCCAGTACAGCCGCCACATCGTCCTTCACCTTACGTGCATCTTCCTCGTCCAGAGTTGCCGCAAGCTCCTCAATGGCTTTCTTTCTTTTCAGTATGATCTCATAACGGTCATCTTCATCATATTCATCCTCAAGTCCTTCATCCTGCACCTGCTTCTCACGTTTGAACAGAATAAATGTAAGCAGGTTCAGTACCCCTCCGTAGAGGAAAGATACCGGCTTGCTTCCAAGGATCAGCACAAGCACCCAGGATACTCCGAAAAGCACCCAGACATTCAGCATCTGCGGGATGCTGAGAAGAAGCAGGCCGTTGAGTACGATCATGATCGGATAATGGAAAAAATAAATCCCCATGGTATTTCTTCCAACAAAGGTAACCGGCAGCTTCACATCCGGGATCAATGCCAGAAGCGTCAGCACCAGCACAAAAGATACCAGATACATCAGAAGGCGGATCAGCATTCCTGTGATATCATCCATTCCCGATAACTGATACGTATGATTCCCACGGAAAATATCTACCGGGATCTCATTGGCGATCATAAAATTCGGAACTGCATACAAAAGCAGGGCTGAAACCAGGAGCAGGATCCATTTACCCTTGAATTTACGGACCACGTCTGTGTAATCACTCTTCCACAGATAGCCTGCCACAAAAAACGGAAAAAATACAACAATCCTGGAGCTTGAAAGATAGGTCGTAAATTCCGGTCTTGTTCCTGCCCACAATGCAAAAATAATGCTCAGAGGCACGATAAAACGTATCTTGCCAAGTGCTTCGATAGTCAGCCTGTAGATAAACAATGCCAGCACATACCACATAACTGTTCCAGACGGACGGAGCAGCTCATAATCCATGCTTCTGCCGGTCCAGATATAAGCATACCAGGTCAGACTGTATCCAAGAATATAAGGGATCAGCAGATTCTTCACATTCTTCAGTACATCCTGTGGCTTCTTGGAAAGATATCCAGATATAAAAATAAAAGCAGGCATGTGAAAAATGGTGATCCCATACCATACATAACGCACCACCATGTCCACCTTGACCAGCTGAAATGCGATCAGATGATTAAATACGACAAGAAAGATCAGTACTACTTTAATGTTATCGACCAGGTAAGAATACGGAACTCCCTGGCTATCCGTTCTCTGTTTCATTTGTTTCCACCTTGTAATATTTGATAAAAGTATGAATAAATAATAACATATATTTATGAATTTGGAAATAAAGAATTAATATATGTCAGAATTATTCACCTCTTCCAGAATTTTTCAACGGTATTTCCATATCCCGTGGAGCGCATAGGAAACAAAGAAAAACAGACTCTTCAGCGGACCATATCCCACATACCGATACACCTGATAAGTCATTGCCGCAGACTTCAGCTTATTTCTGGATTTTCCCCCTTCACTGAGCCGGTATTTCAGGTAAGGTCTGTTGATCCCTGCTGCAAATCCTCCCTTTCTCAGGATCCGGAGCCAGGTAATGTAATCTTCATGGCTGTCATCATGCTCCATTGGAAACGCAAGTGCATCTTCTCTGCGCAGCAATACGGAAGAACAGTTGATGCTGTTATGCTTCAGAAGCTCCCTGTATGTGATCCGTTCCTTTACCGGAATATATTTGCCGGTAGTGCGCCCATCCGGCGTCATCAGCTCTCTTCCGGTGGAGCAGATCGCACAGCCGGTCTGTTCCATAACCTCTGTCTGGGCTTTCAGCTTGCCCTTTTCCCACCAGTCATCCGCATCCAGAAATGCGATATATTTTCCCCGGGCTTCCTTTACGCCCCGGTTTCTGGAACGGGCAGCCCCCATATTCTGTTCATTTTGGATATAACGGATCTTTCCGCTGTCCATATATTTCATTACAGCAAGTTCTGTGCCGTCTGCAGAACAGTCATCAATGACCAGCACTTCTACCGGAACCTCCTGTCCCAGTGCTGATTCGATCGCTTTTCCAATATATCTTTCCCCGTTATATACGGGCATCACTACGGAAACCAACGGCTTTTCCATAAAAACAACCTCCGTCCTCTCTATCCACAAAATGCGCGTCAGGATGATCTGCCGCAGCCTGACACGCATTTCGTTTCGTTACTTATTTTTTGTCTTCGGAATCCTTAAGAGCGTTCTTCTGATTATCATCCACGCCCTCGGAAACTTCTTTCTGGAAAAAGATCTTTACAGTCATAAACAGAAGCTTGATATCCAGAAGGAATGAATAATTTTCAATATAAAACAGATCCAGCTTCAGCTTATCATACGGTGTGGTGTTATATTTGCCATATACCTGAGCATAACCGGTCAGTCCGGCTTTTACCTTAAGACGATAGTGGAATTCCGGGATTTCCTGCTCATATTCCTGCATGATCACATCTCGTTCCGGACGTGGACCTACCAGAGACATATCACCCATAAACACGTTAAACAGCTGGGGAAGCTCATCCAGATGCAGGTTACGCAGAACATGTCCTACCGGTGTGATACGGGAATCGTGCTTGGACGCAAGACGCGCCCCGTTCTTCTCGGAATCCACACACATGCTTCGGAATTTCCGGATGCGGAATTCCTTTCCCTGATAGGTAAGACGATCCTGGAGATAAAATACCGGACCGCCGTCATAAGCCTTCACCGCAATGGCAATGATCAGCATGATGGGTGAGGATACGATGATCCCAAGTCCGGAAACAATGATATCCAGAACTCTCTTGGCTGCACGCTGCTCCATGGAAAGTCCCTGATTCCTGCACATCAGAAGCGGCGTATCAAACAGATGGATCCTGTCTGTTCCAAGCAGGATGATATCGGAAATCTTCGGGCTCATATAGCAGCGGATGGAATGAGAAAAACAGTATTTCAGATACCTGTTTCGGATCTGGGACGGAAGATCCCAGATGATCACGCCTTCATAATCTTCCATCATGGCATGGATCTTCTCTTCGCCCTCACGGATATGAACCTTACCGCTGATATCGTATTTATCCTTTCGAGTGTTCATCTTGTGGATCACATCACCGGGATCACGGTCTCCGTAGATCACCAGCAGCCTTCTGGCTCCGTACAGTCTGGAGTAAATATACCTGGAGCCCCAGATCCACAGTACCGTCACAACAAGCTGGACTCCGGTCATTTCGATCACCGGTCTGGCCAACATAAACCATCTGTTGATCAGTGTGATCTGAAAATACGTCACAACATTGGTACAGATCGTTGCCAGCGTCAATGAATAAAATACATCGATACGCTTCAGATAGCCTACCTTCAGACCTCCGTAAAGCTTGGCAAACATCAGATAGATCAGCGCATAGATCAGGATCATTACCCAGTTACCTTTTCTCCAGAATGGCTTCAGGATCAGGTCACTGTAAAAATCATACCATACATAAGCAAAGATCGCTGCCTGTGCGATTACGATCAGACTTGCCAGACAAAATACCACAAATCTCTTATAATCTTCTCTTTTACTTCTATTCACAGATTTTTCTTCCTTCCTGAGGAGTAGATATTAACTTCATCATTATAGCCAATATATACTCTTACGTCCAGAGATTCCTCTGATTTTTCTCCTGATATTTTCCTGTCAGGATGTTTTTTTCCGTGACTATAGCAAAAATCCCCAGGAGCTTACCCGGGGATTTTTGGCTGTATATATTTATTTTTCTTTTTCAGTTTCCACGCCTTTTCGAATTATTCATTCACCAGGTTATACTCTTCGATGGATTTGTTGATGGAATCTGCCATGTTTTTCACAGCCGTATCCACATCCTCTTTTCCGTTGAGCATGCTCTCAATCTCGGATTCCACGGTAGCTCTTGCCTCCGGGAATACACTTAACAGAGCGCCTACATAGTCGGCGGAAGAATCATGAAGCTGGTCGATCGCTGTCTGGAACTGCGGATATTTTGCAACATTATCCTTAAATACCTGCTCTTCCTGAGACTTTACAGTTACAGGGAAATATCCGGTCTGTGCGTTCCAGTAAGCCTGAGACTCCGGAGAGATCAGGAATTTTACGAACTCCCATGTTGCACGAAGCTTTTTCGGATCATTGTTGTTCAGTGCCCAAAGAGATGCACCTCCGATGGAAACACCGCCCTCGTCACTGGATTTGATCTTCGGGAAGTATGCAGTACCAACCTCAAATTTTCCGTTTACATCCTGAAGGATCTGTTTCAGGGAAGCTGTGGAGCCAAGAGTGATCGCAGATTTTCCTGCTGAGAAATCTGCCAGACCAGCATCGCCGCCTTTTCCTACGACCGGTGCGAAGCCCTTGTCGTTAAGATCCTTCCATGCTGTAAGGATATTCTTTGCAGCATCATTCTCGTCAAAAGCAACAGCTGTAGCAGCCTCTTTACGTCCGTTTCCGTTGTTTGCATACTCAAGGCCCTGCTTTCCGATAAACTGCTCGAAGAACCATCCGTAGATTCCAAGAGACATTACCTCGCCTGCGCCGCCTTTGTCCAGAAGATCCTGTCCGATCTCACCGATGCCCTCCAGGCTGTCCGGAATTTCTGTGATGCCTGCTTTATCAAACATATCCTTGTTGTAATACATGATCGGTGTGGAAGAGTTGAACGGCATGGAGTACAGCTCATTGTCGATGGTGTAGTATGCAGCCAGGTTCGGCTCGATCTCAGATACATCGTAGCTGTCTGCGTCGATCATCTGCTGCATAGGCACGATCCATCCGGAATCGATCATGAATCTTGTTCCGATTTCATATACCTGTACAAGATCCGCACCCATGTTTCCGATCTGTGCACTTTTCAGCTTGTTCAGGGAATCATCATATTCACCCTGATACTGAGCATCTACCGTAATTCCGTATTCGTTCTCATCGTTGAATTTTTTTACCAGTGTATCGATCGCCTCGCCATTGACACCACCCATGGAATGCCAGAAGGTAATGGTAGTTCCGTCTACATCGGAAGCATCTGCCATTTCTACTTTTTCATCTGTGCCGGCATCTGCGGCGAATACAGTTACTCCGGAAAGAGAACCGATAGTCATTGCTGTGGTAAGGAAAGCTGCGATGATTTTTTTCTTCATAACTTTTTTCTCCTCTTGAAAAATTTTCTCTTTTTTCATTTTTTTATATAAGATGAACTGCCCGTCTTACGACTTTGCAGTATCTTTTTGCAATATTTTCCCCTTACAGCAGGATGCTGCAGGGTTGCTGCCTGCTCCGATATCAGCCCTTGACTGCACCCGAGAACATTCCTCTGATCAGCTGTTTCTGTCCAACGATAAAAATGGAAATGGACGGAATGATGATCATAACAACGCCTGCGATCATCAGGGTGATGGACTGTGAATCCACACTATCCAGCATACTGATACCGATCTGAACGGTTCTCATATTGTTGGAGCCTGTTACAAGCAGCGGCCACATGTACATATTCCATGCGTTGATAAAGGTATACACTGCCATAGCGCCAATAGCGGATTTTGTCAGCGGAAGCAGGATCCTTACGATAAATTTCAGATTGCTGCAGCCGTCAAGCTTTGCCGATTCATACAGTGAGATCGGGAAAGTCATGTAAAACTGACGGAACAGGAAAATTCCCATTGCGGATGTAAGGTAAGGCACGATCAGTACCTGATAAGTATCCAGCATTCCCCAGCTTGATACCGTCAGGTAGTTGGAAATGATCGTTGCCTCTCCCGGAACCATCATGGTTGCCATCACAACCATGAAGAGAATACCTTTTCCTTTGAATTCCAGGAAAGAAAACGCAAAAGCAGCAAGAGAACAGGTAATGATCTGTCCGATGGTAATGCATCCCGCCATGATAAAGGAATTCAATATGAATCGGAGAAGTGGAACGGTGCGGAATGCATTGATAAAGTTGGAAAAGGTCGGATTCTTGGGAAAGAGATTCAACTCTGTAGTAAACAGTTCACTGGAAGGCATCAGTGCAATACTGATGGCATAAAGCAATGGAAGCAGGACCAGAACCGCAAACACAACATTTGCCGTAACACGGAGTGCTGTTCTTGTCCTTCTCTTTGCAAGAGCCTTTGCATTCATAGCTTTTTTCAGCTCCAGAAGCTCCTCTTTTGACATGTTTCCCACTGCCGGGACTGCCATATTTTCCATCTGGCTCATCAGTAATTCACTCCCTTCTTCTCAATACGGAACATGATCAGTGTGATGATCATGATGATCACAAACAGGATAACAGACTGGGCTGCCGCACTTCCGAAGCGGTAGTTAAAAAACGCATCCCTGTAAATGGAATAAACAATAACATTGGTAGACTCATTAGGACCACCCTCTGTCAGGATCTTGATCTGTCCAAAGGACTGAAATGCCTGTATGATATTTACCACCAGTGTGTAAAACATGATCGGGGAAAGTCCCGGAAGCGTCAGGCTGAAAAACTGCTGCACACTGCTGGCTCCATCTACAGAAGCTCTCTCATAAATGGTCTCATCAATATTCCCGAGTCCTGCGGAAAAATACAGGAAATTGATCCCGCTGTTCAGCCACGCAGTAAGAATGGCTACGCAGATCAGAGCCGTGTTCGGATCGTTCAGCCAGTTGATATCCAGGCCGGTAAGCTTATTCACAATACCTACTGCCGGGTGGAGCATGATCTGGAAGATCATTGCCGCAGAACTGGATGCAATAGCCATTGGCAGAGCATAGGATGTGCTGAACACCCGGATTCCCGGAAACGCCTTGTTACAAAGCACTGCTGCGATCAGACCAAGAAGCATGCCGCCGACCACAACGATCAGCACAAAGATCAGCGTTACCTTCAGACTGTTGATAAAGGATGCTGACTGAAGCAGCTCTTTATAATTGCCCAGACCAACGTACAGCTTTGCCTGTCCCATCTTGTTGGTCTTGTAAAGACTTAAATAAATTGTTTTCACAAACGGATAAAACAGAAAAATTCCAAAAATAAGCATACAAGGCACCAGATATAAGTACGGTGTGATCTTGCTTTTGCTGTTATTTTCCATAACTATTTCTCCTCCTTGCATAATCAGATTCTATCTACAGGCTGATCTGCCTGTACTCAAGCTCTTCCGTGACATAAATTCATGACACAAAAATATTTTCTTCTGTCTCCGGATCAAACACATGGGCCTTCTCCATATCAAAATACAGAGAAACCTTCTCCCCTACCTGTGTCTGATTTTCCGGACTTAAGCGGACTGCCAGGGTTTTGCCCTGCTCATCAAAATAGAGGATCACTTCCGCTCCCAGCATCTCCCGGTTTACTACAGGCTCATCTACATCTACGCTTTCATTTTCAATACCAAGCTTTTTCGCCTCATCAAACTCGTAGATATCCTCCGGACGGATTCCGAGGATCACGTGTCTGCCGTTATATCTGTCTGCGATCTGTTTTCCTCTGGTTCCGTCCAGATAAACCTTTTTCACAGTTTTGGCATCATCCAGAAGAAGGGCCGTGCGATTATTTTCTTCTGCTTTTACCGTACACCGGAAAAAGTTCATGGACGGAGAACCAAGGAAGCCTGCTACGAAAAGATTTACCGGATTGTCATAAATACTCTGCGGCGCTCCCACCTGCTGGATCAAGCCATCCTTCATGACCACGATCTTAGTCCCAAGAGTCATGGCCTCTGTTTGGTCGTGCGTTACATAAATAATGGTGGTGTCCAGCTGTTTATGTAATTTCACAAGCTCCACACGCATCTGAGCACGAAGCTTTGCATCCAGATTGGAAAGGGGCTCATCCATGAGAAAGGCTTTCGGCTTCCGGATAATTGCACTTCCAATGGCAACTCGCTGTTTCTGACCGCCGGAAAGAGCCGCCGGCCTCCGGTCAAGAAGCTGGTCGATCTCCAGGATCTTTGCCACCTCATGGACCTTTCTGTCGATCTCATCCTTCGGAAGCTTACGGATCTTCAGGGCGTATGCCATATTTCCATAAACTGTCATGTTCGGATATAAGGCATAGTTCTGGAACACCATGGACATTCCCCTCTCCTTCGGTTCCAGATAATTGGAAAGCTCACCGTCGATCCACAGCTCGCCGTCTGTAATCTCCTCCAAGCCTGCGATGATACGCAAAGTGGTGGATTTTCCACATCCGGACGGACCTACAAAGATCACAAACTCTTTATCATGTATATCAAGATTAAAATCCTTCACACCGTAATGCTCCGAATCAAATTGCTTACATACATTTCTAAGTGCAATTTCTGACATTACTTATCTCCTTTCTCTTCTCTCGCTCACATAGTTTGTAGTATAGGATTTTTTCGGCTGTTCAGATATCGTGGTTGAGATAAAGATTTGTGAATTGTATGTTAAATTGTTTCAGAAATTATATGCAATTCCGTTAAATTCTTTCTCCAGAGTAAAATACCCATCGCATTATGTTGCCACCTTCTTTCGCCGTCATCTCTGTCCTGCATCATATCTTCCAATTTTTATTACATTGATCACAACAGCTCTCTCCAATATGTCAGCAATATGGATATTTCCCGTCTCCTCGCATATCTGAATCAAATAAAAATAGAATATTCATATTTAATACTTGCCTCTCTTCCAGATAAATGACAACTTTCAGGCTTTTATGATCACTTGATTTGTGCATTTTTTTATGTTGTTTTAATTTTTTCTGTAAAATCTCAAATATATGCTTTGTTTTTGTCTAATTTTACCCTTGAAGTTTTGTATATAAGTCAAACAATACAAAATATTGTTCTTAAATTTTCTAACTTTTTGTTAGCCACCTCGTCCGAGAAGTGCTATAATAATCCCAATCAGAAAAGAAATGCAGAATTCGTGTTACTGCGAACAGCGCGAACAGCAACATTACCGGAATCCATGCATCAGGAGGAGGAATTTGACATGATCACATTGAAAGCAGAGAAAAGAAACCCGAATGTAAAAGCTAAAAAATTAAGACGTGAGGGTTACGTCACAGGAATTCTTAGTGGAAAAGAAATGAAAGAGCCTGTAGCACTTCAGTTTAACGGTGCCGAGGCAGCCAAATTCATTAAAGCAAATAAAGAAGGTACACAGGTTTACCTGGACATCGAAGGCGAAAAAGTTGATGCCCTGGTAAAAAATATTGACTATAATCCAATTGAAAAACAGCTGATGGCTCTGGATTTCCAGGCACTGGTAGCCGGTGAGAAGGTTTCCACAACAGTCGCTGTCAAACTGGAGCACACCGACATGGTTCAGGGTATCGTTGAGCAGGAAATGGAAGAGATCCACTACAAAGCAGATCCGGCCAACCTTCTTGACACCATCGTCATCGACTTCAACGGCTATCCTGCAGACGTCCGTGATATCCATGTAAAAGACCTCCCGATCCCGGAAGGTAAACACGTTCACTTCATTACACCTGAGGATGCAGTTGTTGTTCATATCGGTGAGTATGAGGCAGCTCCGGAAGAGGATGAGGACGCTGAAGGCGCTGAAGCTGAAGCGAAATAATTTTATAATTTCATATGAAATATTTCAGGGGATTGCCTGGTGGCAATCCCCTGGTTTTATTTACATAATTCTAAGAATGTTATTTCATTTGTAATTTCTTTATCTCATCCAGCGGCAACCCGGAAAAATTAGAGATATCTTCCAGTGTAAATCTGCTGTCTTTGAGCATTTTCTATGCTGTAAGCAGCGCCTGTTTCTGAAGCCCAATACTTTCACCCTCTGTAAACCCCTGTGTTCTGCCTTCTGCTCTTGCATCATCACACATTTCCTGTACAGCCTGACACATATCAACACTCCTTAATAAATTTTTGTTAGCAATCTATAAACGCTCCGTCAAAAACTGCCCTACGGCGTATCGGCTTCGCCTTGTTTCTTAACCTCACTCTACTACTAAACGATTATATACAGATTTTATTATCACATTACTATATGTATCGGAAGCAAGGTTCTCTTTAATGTTCCTTATTTCCTTATGATAATCTCCTTTATCAATCTGATTTCTATAAATGACTTTCTTACAATTTGCAAATTGAATAGTCACTTCCGAAAATATTTCTTCACCATCTATATCAGTAATGATGCCTTCTCCCAGTTCTTTGTGGATAAGATGTTGTCCCACCATAATTTCTTTTTGATTTATATTTCCAGAATAATTGTCCACTATATATTGAATAAATGAATTTAATATGTAAATATAATCTTCAAAATTGTTTTCTATTTTTTTAAAACACCTATTTCTCCATTCTACAGAACTTCCATTTTGGTCATACAACAAATTTATTTCTGAACAAATATAAGAAACACCTGGAACAATGAAATAAGAAAATTGCTTAGGTGCAATTAACTTTTGACGTTTAGACCAAAAAGCGTTTTTTCCAATCAATATATGAAGTAATAAATGTTCAATATAATTACAATAAACTAGACGTTCTGCTTTTTGGTACTCAAACGGTTGTTCTAATGCACATCCTATATGCGAAAGCATATAGCCTTTATCTTCATCTATATGATGACAAAATAACCCTTCTTTAGTTCTTGAAATTCGCTTACTTTTAGTTTTACAAGTAGCATTTGTAAAATAATCATATTTAGCTGGTCCATATTTCTTTAATAAATATGACACAAATTCATCGTAATTCATTTCCATCTCTTGCTCAAAATGTTCTAATTTGCAATCATACCGGGGGAAGAAATCTTTGACGTGCAACCTCCTTTTTGTCTGGATTTTGGCAGAGCCCCAAAGTTGGTACCCTGCCCTTTTTGGACAAAACAAAAGAGCCTGAATGCCTTGATTTTAAAGGCTTTCAGGCTCCTAAGGAGCAGGGGATGAGAGAATCGAACTCCCACCAAAGGTTTTGGAGACCCCTATCATACCATTTGACCAATCCCCTATATACAAGAAAAAGTGGCTGTTGGCCACAAATTCTTTTACATTGTACTCTCAAAACTACATACATGCTTGTTGATCGTTAATCAAACTCTTGAATCAATTCTTAACCTGCGTTTCTTGGTCAAGCCCTCACCCGATTAGTAACAGT
>NZ_FMUW01000034.1:0-27610 GCF_900101315.1 Blautia sp. SF-50 | reverse complement strand
GACACCCTTGCCTTCGGCTATATCCTTCCCACTACCGGGCGGATTCGGGACTTTAACCCGTTAGAAACGTGCACCGCCGGGCGCACTATAAAAAAAGCCTGCAGTTTTCATTCTGCAGACTATTTTATATGATACTTTGCACAATACATGTTCAAAGGTTATATTTTGTTTTGATCTTGATATCTGTAAAGAGATATTCTCTCTCCGGCTCCTGTCCTTTTGTCAGGATATCCGCCAGGATCCTTGGCGGTTCATACCCCTGGACATATCCATTCTGGTCGATCAGAAAATCCACATGATCATTCTTCAGTGCCCGTTCATTCTTCGGAGTCTGATCGTAGATCACAACGTAGGGCCTGCGGTCAAGTCTCAGCTTTTCAAATGCTTTCCCCACTCCTGCCTGGCCTCCGGATACAACCAGGATCCCGCTGATCCCTGAAGTACTCATCATGGCATTTTCTATAATGTGCTCCACCTCAGCTGCTTCATCAAAGCTTCCGTGAACACCGGCGATCTCCAGATGTGGAAAAGCCCGCTTGGCTTCCTCCACAAAGCCATCCACTCGCTGATTGTCAACATGATTGCTGAAATATCCGGTGATGATCAGGATCTTTCCATTTCCTCTTGTCAGCATTCCAAGAAGTCCGGCTGCGGTACGTCCACTTTTACGGTTATCCATTCCCACAAAACAGGTTCTTCTCGTTCCTACAATATCAGAGTTAAAGGTTACTACTGGGATATTCTTCTCTTCGATCAAAGCATTCAGTTTCTCCCGGACAGTCTCACTGTCTACCGGCATGATCGCAAGTCCCCGGATTCCTTCCTGTTCCAGTTCCTCAATGGCCTGCAGCTGTTCCTCTTCATCAACGGAAAGACCCTCTTTCAGGATCAGCTGGATCCCTTTTTCTTTCAGTTCCACGGCTGCCTTCTCAATACCACGGTTTACTTCCTGCATAAAAGAAGATCTGGCAAGCTGTGTCACCACTCCGATCTTCAATCTTTCATCTTTAGCTGTTCTGGAATGTTTCCGTTCTTTCTGTACATATCCCATCTCGTCCGCCAGACGGCAGATTCTCTCTGCCACCTCCGGATTGATCCGTCCTCTGTGGTTCAACGCTCTGTCCACGGTTCCCCTGGAAACCCCTGCCTGTTCTGCAATCTGCTGTATTGTTACCGCCATAAATCCTTCTCCTGCCTCTGCCTTACTGTGTCGTTGCCAACTGTTCCGTCCGGCAATAATCTTTCTATATACATTTATATAGTTTTTTCGAAAAGGTGTCAATATGTAAGTGCATTATACAAGGCAACCAACCCGATCTTATCCCCGCACAGCCATATGATATGCTTCTTTATAGGAAATCCCTGTTTTTTCACAGAGTTTTTTTACGCTTTCGTATTCCGGATAAAAATATTCCTGTCCGTCAAAAATGCAGACCTTCACTTCTACCTTCCCAAACGGGGTTGTAACCGCTCTTTTCTCTCTTTTCAAAATGGTTCTCCCCATCTCCTGGCGACGGATCCCAATGGTTGTTGTTTCTCTGAAAATGATCTGCTCCATCGCTGAAACCTGTTCTTTTTTACATAGAACGGTAAGCAGCCATGCCGGACGGTTTTTCTTCATAAATACAGGCATGTAATTGGCCTCTCTGGCTCCTGCCTCATACAGAAGCTCCATAACATAGCCAAGCGTTTCTCCTGTACAGTCATCAATGTTGGATTCCAACTTTATAATGGTATCTGCTTCCGTACAAGCAGCATTGCCTGAAGCCTCCTCCCCGGATTCCCGGATCAGCATGGCACGGAGAATTCCCGGGCACTCATACTGGCGCTTGCCTGCTCCGATACCGATCTTCTCCACCGTAAAATCTTCAGGCAGTTTTTCTGATGTAAGGAATGCCGCCACAATGGCTGCTCCTGTAGGCGTTATCAGTTCACCCTGCACCGATGTGATATGCAGCTTCAGCTGATGAGCACTTACAATATTACTTACCGCCGGTACCGGCACCGGAAGGATTCCGTGCTGACAGCGAATCGTTCCGCTACCCTCACAAAGTCTTGGAACGATCACTTCCTCCACATCCAGATCATCCATACAGATTGCAACAGAAAGAATATCCACAATGGAATCCACTGCACCCACTTCATGGAAATGGACCTGATCCACCGGTACATTATGGGCTTTTGCTTCTGCCTCGGCAAGAATCTTAAAAATTCTTTTTCCATAGGATTTTGCACGATCTGTCATATCTGCATGGTCGATAATCTCCATGATCTCGTTAAGGCCACGGTGTTCATGGTGATGGTGTCCGTGGTGGGAATGCATCGTTTCTGTATATGTATGACTGTTTCCATGGGTTTCCTGTACATGATGTTCATGAGAATGGGGATGCTCATGGGCTTCATGACTATGTTGATAATGATGTTCCTCATGATCCTGGCTGTGAGAATCTCCATCATGCCCATACAGATATTTCATATCATGATCATGATTCTCATGATCCAGTAGTACATCAAAATCACAGGCATCGATCCCTGATTTCATCACACGGCTGATCTTTATGTCGAAACCTTTTACCGGCAGACTTTTAAGAGTTCTCACCAGTTTTTTCTGATCTGCACCCAGATCCAGAAGAGCCGCAACTGTCATATCCCCGCTGATCCCGGAGGTACACTCCAGATATAATTTGTTTCTCATTTATTTTCCCTCCGCAAGCCGATTGATCTGGGTTGCCAGATATCCTGCCCCAAATCCGTTGTCAATATTTACTACTGCAATTCCGTTGGCACAGGAATTGATCATTGTCAGAAGCGCTGACAATCCATGAAAGCTGGCGCCATATCCCACAGAAGTAGGTACCGCGATCACCGGACGTTTCACAAGACCGCCCATAACACTTGCCAGCGCACCCTCCATTCCTGCTACCGCAACCACACAGTTAGCCTCCTGGATGGTATCCAGCCTGGAAAAAAGTCTGTGCATACCACTGACTCCCACATCATAGATCCTCTCCACATGTGTGCCGAAATACTCTGCTGTCTGGGCAGCTTCCTCCGCAACAGAAATATCTGCTGTTCCGGCTGTACACACTGCCACCTTTCCGATATGCTCCTTCTCTTTTTCAATCTTCAAAATTCCGGAAACCGGGTCATAAACCACATCAGGAAGAACCTTTTTTACCAGTTCATACTGATGTTCTGACGCCCTTGTTCCAAAGACCTCTCCATCTTCCTCATAAAGCTTCTGATAGATATTCAAAAGATGTTCGTCTGCTTTTCTCGCACAGTAAACTACCTCCGCAAAACCGGTCCTCGCTTTTCGGGTAGTATCCAGCTTCGCATAATCCATTTCTTCATATCCCTCTTTTTTCAGAAGGTCCTCTGCATGCTCCACAGAGAGCTGGCCTTTTTTTACCTTTTCAAGGATCTGCTGTAAAGTCATCTTTTTGCCTCCCTGTTTTCTTCGTAATATAATAACATAATAGCCAGACATTTGCATCATTTCCGCAAATCGTCTGGCTATCTGCTATTCAAACCGTTCACTGTCCGGTTCTTTTTATTTATGCGACTGCCTGGGCCGCCTTCTGTTCTTTATCTGATCATCTCCGCATATTTGGCCGAGATCTCATCAATATCTCCATATGCGATCAGTTTTCCTTTTTCAAGTATCATTGCTTTATTGCACAAGCGCTGTACCTGTTCCAGAGAATGGGATACAAACAGTACCGTAACGCCCTTATCAAACATACTTAAGACTTTCTTTTCACTCTTTTTCCGGAATTTGGCATCTCCTACAGAAAGGACTTCATCCAGGATCAGGATATCCGGTGATACCAGTGTGGCAATGGAGAATCCAAGTCTTGCCTTCATACCGGAAGAATAATTCTTAATAGGGACATCGATAAATTCCTTCAGTTCAGAAAACTCAACGATCTCATCAAATTTCGATTCCAGAAACTTCTTGGAATATCCGAGCATCGCACCATACAGAAAAATATTCTCACGTCCTGTATACTGCGAATCAAAACCGGCTCCCAGTTCCAGAAGAGGGACCAGACGGCCGTTTCGGACCACCTTGCCTTCGGTAGGCTTGAATACACCGGCAATTACTTTGAGCAGAGTACTTTTTCCCGCTCCATTAAGTCCCAGGATTCCTACACGGTCACCTTTTTTTACCTCAAAATCAACATTCTGAAGAGCCCAGAATTCATTATATTTAATTTCTTTTTTTAAGAATTTAATCACGTAATCCTTCAGGCTGTCTACCTTTTCTTTACTGAGATTAAACTTCATACTCACGTTATCTACAACTACTGCAGGTTTTTCCATATTTTTCTCCTGTTAAATATAAAGGATAAATTCATCCTGTTTCTTCTTGAAACAGAACATTCCGATGGCAATCGTCACAAGACTGAATACCAGTGCGTATGCCGCATAATGAAGATTCATCGGCTCTCCGAACATTCCTGAACGAAAAACATCGATGGTACAGTACAGCGGATTATATTTCAGGATCCATGAAAAACCACTTTTCAGCAGTCTGGACGGATAATAAAAGATCGCACAGGTATACATGATCAGCATCAGCGCTACTGACCACAGATATTCCATATCTCTGAAAAAAACACCAATCGTAGCAAGGATCATTCCACAACCATAAGACAACAGAAATACCAAGATCAGCGCGATCGGGATCTGGAGCATATAAAGTGTCGGCTCCACACCAAGTACTGCTCCTACCGGAACCAGCACGATCAGTGAGATCAGGAAGATCACATAGTTAAAAAGTACACTTGACAGCGGATAGAGATATTTTGGCACATAAACTTTCTTGATCATTGCCGAATTCGCTCTTACTGATTTCAATGCCGCTTTTGTGGCACTGGAATAGAATGTGTACAAAAGACGTCCTGTCAGGATATATACAGGAAATGTCCGATCCTTGTTTCCAAACAGGGTACCGAATACGATCGTCAGTACGATCATGGTAAGCAACGGCTCAAGAAGAGACCAGATGATACCAAGATAGGAACGTCTGTACTTCAGTTTGATTCCTTTTTTTACAAGCTCTCCCAGAAGAAACCTGTAACGCATAAAAGTATTTACGTATTCTTTCATAGCATCTCCAATATTCAATTTTATTTTTTCACACGGCTGTAAATCATAATATACTATTTTGAGAAATCTGGCAACCTTATTTTCGCCAAAAAAAGGCACGCCAAAGCGTACCTTTTTGAGAAATGTGTTAGTTATGATCTTATCTCTTGATATTGAATGCCCGGAATCCCGGATATACTGCTGCATCACCAAGCTCTTCCTCAATACGGAGAAGCTGATTATATTTTGCCACACGTTCGCTTCTGGAAGGAGCTCCTGTCTTGATCTGGCAGGTATTCAGTGCCACTGCAAGATCTGCAATGGTTGTATCCTCTGTCTCTCCGGAACGATGGGAAGAAATCGCTGTATAGCCAGCTTTATGTGCCATTTTGATGGCTTCCAGAGTCTCGGATACAGAACCGATCTGATTCAGTTTGATCAGAATAGAATTTCCGCAGCCAAGGCTGATACCTTTCTCAAGACGCTCTGTATTTGTAACAAACAGGTCATCACCTACAAGCTGTACTTTTCCTCCAAGTTCTTTTGTCATGATCTGCCAGCCTTCCCAGTCTTCCTCATCAAGGCCATCCTCAATAGAGTAGATCGGATATTTTTCGATCAGATTTTTCCAGTGATCAACAAGCTCCGCAGATGTAAATTTCTTTCCGCATTTCGGAAGAACATACTCCCCCTTTTTGTTTCCTTTCCACTCACTGGATGCAGCATCCATGGCAAGTACAAAATCCTTTCCAGGCTCATATCCTGCTTTTTTCACTGCTTCAAGGATGTACTCAATGGCTTCCTCATCGCTTCCAAGGTCTGGTGCAAAACCACCTTCATCTCCAACGCTTGTTGCAAGGCCTTTTTCTTTCAGAAGTGCAGCAAGAGCGTGGAATACCTCCGTACACCAGCGAAGTCCCTCTTTAAAGCTTGGTGCTCCTGCCGGCATGATCATAAATTCCTGAACATCAACGGTATTCGCAGCATGTGCACCACCGTTTAGGATATTCATCATCGGAACCGGAAGTCTGTTTCCGTTCACCCCACCAAGAAATCTGTAAAGGGGGATGTCAAGAGAAATCGCAGCCGCACGTGCGCACGCAATAGAAACCGCAAGAATGGCATTTGCGCCCAGTTTTGATTTGTCCTTTGTTCCATCTGCTTTGAGCATGGCAACATCCACTGCATAAATATCAGATGCATCCATTCCTGCCAGCGCATCATTAATTACTGTATTGATATTTTCAATGGCCTTCGAAACACCTTTTCCTCCAAAACGGCTTTTATCCTGATCTCTCAGCTCAAGTGCTTCGAATTCTCCTGTGGACGCTCCGCTTGGTGCTGCTCCTCTTCCGACCGTTCCATCTGCCAGATAAACCTCTGCCTCTACGGTCGGATTTCCTCTTGAATCAATGATCTCTCTTCCAATGACCTTCTCAATCTCTAAATAATCCATTTGATATTTATCCTCCTGTCTGGTCTTTTCGCCCTGTCCGTAACTCCTGTTCAGGCCGCATTTTGTCAGGGGATACGGCCCGCCACAAATTTTACGCATTAGTTAGAATCCGCTAACTGTTTACAAGTTTACTATATCTAACTTTAACGGTCAAGAGGAGTTATTGCCATTTTTTTCTCAATTACTCTTCTGATATTTCCATGTTTTTTCAGAACATTCCGCAGGATGTTGCGAATTTTACTTATTGACAAGGCTTTACTACTTATGATATCATAACCGCCGGTATCAAGCGGATATTCGTAAACCGCTCTGCTGCCTGCTTACAGCCAAATAACTGCTTCGCAGTTTGATTTGGTCAAAAAACCGAATATGGTTTATGACAAAATCCTGTCATATATTGGAAACGCACATTCTCCTGAATGATTAACGAACAACACATGCTCTGAGGTTTTACATTATCACTTAATCATTTTAAAGGAGGATTTTTTATGCCAAAAAACAAATTTCAGGAAGTTATCTTTACCCTTATCATGGTATTTTTTATGGTTTACGCCATGATCTGCTACAACATTTCCCTGAACACAGGGAGTATGACAAACCGCGTGTTCCTTGACGCTTTTCATGAGCTGGTGATCATGGGACCGATCGCATTTATCCTTGACTTCTTTATTGTATCCAAGCTTGCTTTTGGTTGTGCAATGCGCATGGTAGATTTCAAAAGCTGTCATCCCTTCAGCAAGATCCTTGCGATCTCCGTTCCTTCCGTTGCTTTCATGTGCCCATTAATGAGTCTTGCCGCAACCATTCTCTTTAAGGATGCAGGAAATCAGTTCGTAGCTGTATGGCTTCAGACAACCGCATTCAACTTCCCGATGGCATTCTTCTGGCAGCTGATCTATGCAGGTCCGATCGTACGTTTTATTTTCAGACATATCTTTCCTGAAAAGGAAAACGTAAAAGAAGCGACAGCAACTATGTAAAATTAAAGAAAGCACATTGCTATGGTTGAACCACCCCAAAAGTCATACTTTCCGGTGGCGGCTCATTCCATACAATGTGCTTTTTATTTTTCACGCGAATCTTTCTCATCGGATCTTCGAATCTCTCAGACTGTTTTCTTTAATTCCGGCATCTTAAGTATCTTCACGATCAGCGGGATCACCATAATGACCCAGACTATCGGTTCTGCTACGATCACGCCGGTATATCCGAGAAGTGGCACCAGAGTCACCGCGATCACTACTTTTCCGATCATCTCCAGCGCACTGGAAACCAGAGGGATCACCGTTTCTCCAAGGCCCTGCATAGCATTTCTGAGGACACTGATCACAGCCGTTACGAAATAAAAGATCGTATCAAATTTAAGATAATTGGCGGCATTGCGGATCACCGTTTCATTATGGCTTCCTGTGACCAGATAGATCAGCTGTTTTCCAATGGTAAAACTGAAGATCACAGTCATCACGGACCAGATACAGGTATACAGAACTGCAAGACCGATTCCATGGCGCACCCGGTCCATACGCCCTGCACCTGCGTTCTGTCCGCAGAAGATTGCCATAGTCTGCCCGAACACGCCAAACATGATCATAAACATTTCCGTGATCTTACGGGCTGCTGTATGTGCCACGATGATATCTCTTCCAAGCCGGTTGATGGAAGTCTGCAGTGCCAGTGTACCAAGATTTACAAGAGAGCTTACAAGTCCCATAGAAAGTCCGGCACTCAGCATATTTTTCATCATATTTCTTTCGAGACCGAAAAAATCCTCTTTTTTCAGCCGTAGGATCTCATACCTGCGGATCATGTAAAACCAGCATACCAGAAAAGCCAGCGTCTGTGAAAGTACTGTAGCAATGGCTGCTCCCTGCACTCCTGCTTTTACTACCAGAATAAAAAACAGATCTCCTGCGATATTTAAAGTTACAGACACTGCCAGGATCACAAGAGGCGTCACCGTATCCCCAAGTGCACGCAGAGATGCCGCGCAGGTATCATAAAGAAATGTTGCCAGCATACCTGCAATAATGATAAAGATATACTGTCTGGCGGTTCCCGTCAAATGATCCGGAACATTCAGGAACCTCAGGATCGGATGCAGAAACAAAAGTCCTAAAACAGTCAGGATCAGAGAAATCACGCTGCCCATTACAAGAGACAGCGCAAAAGATTTTCGTACTTCTTCCCGGCTTCCGGCACCGAATTTCTGTGCGGTGACAATGGCAAATCCATTTGCAAGGCCCATCAGAAAACCGATGATCAGCCCGCTTAAAGGACTGGTGGCCCCTACTGCCGCCAGCGCATCTTCTTTAAGAAAGCTTCCCACGATCCGGGTATCTGCCAGGCTGTACGTCAGCTGCAAGAGATTTCCCAGAAATACAGGAAGCGCAAAGGACAGGATCAATGTGGAAGGCTTCCCTTTTGTCAAGTCTTTCATGTCATCCTCCCTCAGTCAACGATATCATTCTGAAAACGAGAAAGATGCTCATAAGGAAGGATCATCCTTCCGCGGAACAGTCCGCAGCCATCATTGATCAGGCTGTTATTTACCGCACCAAACATATTGACATCCAGCGCAGCAAGATCCAGTCCAAGAAGCCGCATACCCCGCTCATAGGCCTCGTCAAAATAGATACATTCCCCCTGGGGAACCGCGTCCCTTCTCCTGCGTTCACTTTCCTGTTTTTTCTCATAGCTTAAATGGTTGGCGGAACCAATCTCCGCAACATCATCCATTTCTTTGGTCCGCAGCTGTACTTCCATATAGCTTCGGGAACTGTTATCATAAAACGTGATATGCAGGGACTGATAATCATCCTCACTGTTATTACAGATGTAATCCCTATAGTAAGGCTTTGCTTCCCTGCTGAGCAGTGGCGATGTACTTTCCTGCACTCCTCTGGCCGGCTCTGCGGTAAATCCTCTTTCTTCCAGAAATCCCGGAAGTATATTGGCGATCTCATAAAGATAACGAAGCTCTTCTTCTCTGACATTCTCACCATTTTTCAGATGACATCTGGGCATGGCGATAACGATCCTGTAGGCAATAAAATCGCGGAAACAGCTTAACCGTTCCTTGATCTGGGATACGGAAGGATATTCCCCATATTCTTTATAGTAGTCATAAATAAATTCTACTACATATCCGTTAAATTTTTCCTCCGCACGGATCAGGGATTTGATTCTTCCCTTGAAGGTAAACGCCAGAAACGGATATTCCCCTGCCATATATTTATAAAATTCCCGGATCCTCTGAGACTGGGCAGTGAGGAAATCATTATGCTCCAGAAGCTCCTGGATCTGGATCAAAAAATTACAGTGTACCAGATCGATCTCATTGTGTTTTTCCTTCGCCTCTATCCTAAGATCCCGAATGTATTTCTTCAGTATCCGGAGAAGAGTATCTCCGGAATACAGATAATCGTTTAATGTTATCATTTGTGTTTCTCTTTTCTATTTTAGTCTTTTCAAGATCACATATTTACAACAACTGCTGGATGATCTGTGCTCCTGTCTTTTATTTATTTCAGTTTTTCATGGAAAAACTCTGCGATCCGGTTCCATACCTCATCCTGGAAAAACTGGATATCTGCATGGTCTGCACCATCCAGTGTCAGCAAAGTAACATCACAGTCTTTTTTCTCCAGAAGTCCGTATAAAGTTTCCGACTGAACATAAGGAACGACCTGATCGCAGTTGCCATGGATGATCAGAAATGGCGGTGCATCCTTCGTAACCTTGGAAACCGGACTGCTCTGGTATGCCTTTTCTTTATTTAACATGGAATTAAATCCAAGCAGAAGGGATTCTGCGGAAGAAGCACATTTTTCTGCAGATTCACACGGAAATGCGGAAAGATCCGTAGGCGGATACCATGGGCAGGCAGCCTGTACCTTACTGGATTCTTCCAGATACTCTCCCACATCCAGAGCCGGATCATTGTCCAGCGCAGCCATACAGGTAAGATATCCTCCGGCAGACTCTCCCATAACTCCTATCTGCTCTTTGTTGATGCGGAACCGGTCTGCATGGGCTTTCAGGTAACGGATAGCTGCCTTTACATCCTGCAGCGGCATGGGATACGGGCCCTGATTGGAAGTACGATACTCCACACTTGCCACTACAAAGCCACTGGATGCCAGTCTGCTCAGATAAAGATTATGTGCGGATTTATCCATCATCAGCCATGCGCCTCCACAGATCCAGAGGATGCAGGGATAGATTTTTCCATCTTTTGTTTCCGGGTAGATTATATCCAGTTTCAAATCCCGCCTGCAATGTCCGAACCAGGAATCCACCTGTGCGTAAGTAATATCATTTACTGTAATATACTGAGGCTTCTCCGCCGGAAGCTTCAGTGTATTTTTTTCTGCTTTTGTCATAATTTATCTACCTCTTTTCTTCTGATCATTTTAGTTTGTCTTTGAAATATTTTTCTTCTATTTTATCACAATACTGCTTTTTCTGCTTTTATTTTTCGGAGAAAAAAGCACTCTTTTTCTGCAAAAGAAATATCTGCATTCTCATTTACAGACATGCCTTACCGCAGGATCTCGTCAATGGTGGAAACGGTACTGAAAGATCCTTTATTCCTTGAAATGATCTCTTTTACTTTCTGCAGTTCAAAATAATTTACATAACAGATCAAAGTCTTGTTCTCTCCTGCGATCACGCCGGAAGAGTTGATGATGGTACAGGTTTTATTCAGTTCCTCCTTAATATCACAGATGATCGCATCAGGATCCTTTGTGATGATCGTCACCTGTTTCAGTGCCTCAAAATGATCTGTGAAATGATCGATGATGGAAGTCGCCACAATGTATACCAGAAGACTTAAAAGTGCGGAATCTCTGTCAAGAAGTACAAACACAGTTCCATATACACACGCATTAAATGCGATCAATATGTAGGAAATACTGTAGTCCTTTCCGGAATGATTGTAGATCTTTTTTACAATGATATTGGCAAAGATCTCAGAACCGTCAATACAGCCACCGTTTCGAAGGATCAGAGGCAGTCCCACACCAAGGATCGCACCTCCAAAGACTACTGCAATAAAATGCTCTGTATTCAGCTCAAAAGGGATTTTTTCAAAGTAGGAAAGACCTATTGTGTAGACAACAAAGCCCACGAACGTTTTTGCAAAGAAATACTTACCGATAAGAATGACCCCAGCTATGAGAAACGGCAGAAACACAAGTAGCACACATAACGACAGGTTATACCCTGTCAGCTTGCTTATGATAATGGCGATTCCGGCAGTTCCGTAATCGATGGCATCATTGGGAAGCAAAATACAAGCAACAGAAAAACTGGCCAGAATCGCTCCCACAATGATCATCAGATAGGAAAACACTGTCTTAATCTTTTTGTTCATAAAGTCCTCCTCTTTGTAAGTAAAATTGTTTGTCAACAATAACAAAAAGCTGTTATAATAGATTTTCTCTATTACAACAGCTTTGTTTTCCTACTTTTAGAATGGATTTATTATATTATAAGTTTTTTCTCTGTCAACGCCCTCAGACAATTTCACAGCTTTTCTTTATCAGTAAACCTGTATCCTGCTTTCTCAGATCTGATACCAGCGGATCTCATTAGCTTCCAGATGAAGGTCAAAGCTCTTTCCATCCCCTGTGTAAACCGTAGTGTCCTGTGGCTCATAGGTGTTGTTTACCACACAATACTTTTTATTTTTCACATAAGCATGTACTTCCACATTATAATTGGAAGAAAACCAACGGTGAAGCTCACCTTCCGCTGCCGCTGACCAGAGTACGGCTCTGTAAAGAATACGGCTGTTGCAAAAGCTGTACGGAAGTCCGCTGATATAAACGCCCCGGCCTTTTCCGAAGGTTTTTACTGCCATCTGGACTTCCTGATCTTTCTGGATAAGGATCTTCGTATCCGGAAGTGCAAAGATATTCTTTTTCCCCTCACCGAAATCTACGGTTCCGTCTGTATCCTTCAGGATAAAATGATCTTTATGCTCTTCCCAGTTGTATTTATCGGTATTAAGATTAAATCCTCTTTCTTCCTCTACACCAAGGATGTCATCCAGCTGGAAGAATTTTCCCTGCCACTGATGAGCTGCCGGTTCACCGACGCCAATAAATCCGCCGCCATTATAGACAAATTTCCGCACTGCTGTAAGGATTTCCGGATCTGCCCAGTTCTCACCACCGGACTGTGCAGTGTCCGCATCACCTACATTGATGATCACATCAAAATCATTCAGCAGATCTTTATCCTGACGGATATCATCAAAGCTGATAAAGGACACATCAAAAGGCGCACCACTTAATGCCTCGATAATTCCGAAATAGGAATAATTCTGCTTGTAATAGATGGCATGATGTACCATATGGTTGCCCCAGGAGCGCATTTTTCCCCAGCAATTTAAAACAGCCACACGTTTTACGCAGTATGGTGTGGTTCCCTGGATATTGTCGTAGAGCACACGGAATTCCTGGCAGACTTCCTTGATATACTGTACAAAATCCGGAAATTCCAGAGCCAGCTTCAGATAACCGCCGTATCCAATTCTCTGGATCGGGCTTCGAAGGATAGCTCTTCTTGCAGTCACCCAGTTTACTTTTGCCTCTTTTACAGGATCCCCGCCCTCATGGAAGGTGTCCGGGAAAAAGTACGGCAGAAATCTTCCCTCTGTATATTTTACATGTTTAATATCACTGAACAAACGTAAGGTCGCTCCGTTTCCGACGCTTCCCACTACCGCATCCAGCCCGATGGAAGCAAACTCATCCATAAAGGGCTCCATACCGATCCAGTGATCGCCCATGAACATCATGGCCTCTTTTCCGTATTCATGGACAATGTCTACCATTTCCTTTGCAAGCTTCGCCACTTCCCGTCTCTGGAAAGCCTGGAAATCTTTAAATTCTTTCGACGGGATCCGATAAGTGTTGTTCATATATCCCTGATCAATGATAAACTCCGGGCGGAACTTATATCCCACTTCCTGCTCAAACTGTTCCAGGATATAGGGACTCACCGAAGCAGAATATCCGAACCAGTCTACATATTTTTCCCGTGCCATCTCATCAAAGATCAGTGTGAACTGGTGAAAAAAGGTAGTAAATCGTACTACATTCACATAATCATGGGAATCCAGAAATCTGCGGAGGCGATCCATGGAATGTGCACGTGTTGCGGGCTGACGCACATCAAAAGTGATCTGAGGCTCTACATCCTTCCAGTCATTGACAACTGCATTGTACATATGTACCGGATCCCACATGATATATGCAAGAAAACTTACCGTATACTCATGAAACTCTTTCGCCGGCCTGATCACAACATTTCCGTTTTTTTCATCGTATGACCATTCCTCTGTACTGACAGCTTCCCCTGTAGTCCGGTCAATGACTTCCCACCATCTTCTGATATCATCTCTTGTATTCACCGCCAGCATATCCGGATACAGATGATCCATCAGATGGATTTCCAGAGTATCCGACACTGCCGTGTGAAAGGATGTCATGATATACATCTGCTGGATTTCTTCCGGATGGGCCTTTGCCCAGGCATTATCCTTTCTGGTGGTATAATAAGTTGCATAAATCTTTGCGCCGGTTTTCTTCAACTCTGCCGGAAATTCCGTTCCGTCACAGTCACGGATGGCATCTGCACCCCACTCGTCCAGCATTTTCAGTGTCTCCGGAATCACATCCAGATCTGTCGGAATAGTCACTCTTCCTTTTGTTTCGCTCATCGCTTTACCTCCATTGTAAAAACCCCTGTTTTTTTTATTTCTGATATTTTTTCACGATCGTCTGCATAGTATCCCATTTCTGTTCCATATCAGCCACCAGCTTAAACTGTGTGCGGCAGCGGTCCAGATTGTGTTCTTCCCGGTCGATCTTAAAATAATGATCTCCTTCCAGATAATCGGTAAGAAAGCGAATGCCGCATTCATAAGTCATCACCTTAGCTCCCATGGGAAGCATCTCGATCTCTTTTGCACTGAGCTTATCTCCACAGCTTTCCAGAAAGCCTTTTACATAGATTTCATAGAGCTCCATATCACAGGAAACTTTGCTTAAATCTTTCTCATCCTCCAATGCAGTGCTGGCCCCGAAACGAATGGAATCTCCAAAATCATTCATGGCAAGTCCCGGCATAACCGTGTCCAGGTCCACTACACAGATTCCCCTTCCTGTTTCCAGGTCGATCATAACGTTATTCAGCTTCGTATCGTTGTGTGTTACCCGAAGGGGCACCTCACCTTTTGCCAGAAGCTCACCGAATACATTTGCCAGATACTCATGCTGAAACGCAAATGCGATCTCTTCTTTTACGGATGCGGCACGATGGCAGCTGTCCTTCTCTATGGCATTTTTCAAAGTCTGAAAACGTTTCTTTGTATCATGGAAATCCTTTATCGTTTCATGCAGAGTCTCTGCCGGGTAATCCGCCAGCATTTCCTGGAATTTTCCAAATGCAACTGCACTTTCATAAAAATCCTCCGGTTTTTCCGCCAGATCATAGCTTACTGCATCGGTAATAAAAATATAAGCTCTCCAGCATTCTCCGTTTTCATCTGTCAGGAATGCCTTCCCGTCCTTTGTCGGAATCAGGTTCAGAACCTCCCGTTCCGGATCTCCTCCCTTCTGAAGAACTTTCTTTTTCAGATGCCTGGTGACTCCGGCAATGTTCTCCATCAGTTCTTCCGGTTTCTGAAAGATCTCCCGATTGATCTTCTGAAGGATCACCTTAATGGACCCCATCTCTCCGATCCGATATCTAAGCATATAGGTTTCGTTGATATGCCCGCTTCCGCAGGGGCCGCAGGAAACCAGTTCTCCGGTAAATGCAAACTGATCCGCTATTCTTTTTATCTCTTCTTTTGGTGTACCTGCCATTTTACCTTCTCTTTCCCAGACAGCAGTAAAAAGTATACCGTCCGAAAACAAATATACTTTATACTTTTGCTGTGATTTTTTTACTTTGATTATTTTTTCCGCTTTAAGATCCTGGTGGCAAGCGGAGCAATATTTTCATCTGTTGATCCGTAGAGAACTTCGTAATCCCCCGAGACAGAAACTGTTTCTGTCTTTTCTCCGAAATTCTGGATAAACAGATATTCCGTATCCTCATTTTCTCTGGTTGTCACAGAAATACCTTCCGGTATAAATGCAAACGGCATCTTCACACCTGCTTCCTCTGCTGCCCTTCCCAGAAAGTCCTCATAAAAGGCTGCTTCCATATCTGCCGCCACATAATAAACATGGCCCTTTCCGTATTTCTTGTGAGTCAGTACCGGATACCCCTGATAGAAATCCCTTCCATAACGCAGCAGCACTTCCGCACCGGAAACCTCTGCAAGTTCACAGAGATTTTTGCAGGTATAGCTTTCTGTAATTCTGAGATGATTTCCTGTTTCCGGGATACCTACGTTTTCTTCCCAGTCATAAAGTGCATCGATCTCTTCCGCACGGATACCGGCTGCTTCCATCAGCCCGTGAGGGGTTCCCTCCAGATAGCATTTATCTGTTTCATCTACAAGTCCGGACCAGTAGGAAATTACCAGAGTACCACCGTTTTTTGCAAAAGCGCGAAGCTTTTCGGCATATCCATGATAAAACATGTAGGCCATCGGTGCCGTTACCAAACGGTACCGGGACAGATCATGTTCCATATTGATGATATCTGTATTATAGCCTTTTCTTCGGAGAGCACGATACTGTTTCAGTACATTTTCCTGATAATGCATATCCTCGTTTCGAGGTCCCTGCGCATCCTTCAGCGCCCAGTCATTTTCCCGGTCATAGAGAACAGCCACCGGAGACTTCGTCACGCTTCCAGCAGTTTCCCGGATCTGCTCCAACGCTTCTCCTACCTCTGTCACTTCGCGGAAAATACGAGTATCATCCCCACCGTAGTGATCGATCACCGCACCATGGAATTTCTCAGAGGCTCCCTGGCTCTGACGAAGCTGGAAATACAGAACACTGTCTGAACCATGAGCAACTGCCTGCAGAGAGGCAGCCAGATGTATTCCTGGTTTTTTCAGCTTGTTGATAGGTTTCCAGTTGGTCGCAGAGGGACAGGATTCCATCAGAAGAAACGGTGCTTTCTTGATGCTTCGCATAAGATCATGCTGCATGGCTCCGTCCAACGCTGTGGTATAATTGTCTTTTTTATGCCAGCTTGGATAATTATCCCAGGATGCAATATCCATAACATCCTTAAATTTTTTATAGTCCAGTCCGTTGTAGTCATACATCAGATTGGCAGTTGCCGGAAGCTCGGAACCACCTGCACGGATCGCAGAAATCTCATGCTTCATAAAATCCACAGTCCTGTCTGTAACAAAACGTTTCCAGTCCAAGGTAAGTGCATGAAGAGCATTTTCCCCCTTTGGCGAAGGACTTTCGATCTGATCAAAGCTGTTATAGGTATGGCTCCAAAATGTTGTGCACCAGCTGGAATTTAAATTTTCGATGGTCCCGTATTTTTCTTTCAGCCATTCCCGGAATTTTTCCCGGCACAGAGGACAGTGGCATTCTCCGCCATATTCATTGGAAATATGCCACAAAAGCACTGCGGGATGTTTTCCGAAACGTTCAGAAAGCTTCTTATTAATATTGTAGACTTTTTCCCTGTATACTGGAGAAGTATAACAGTGATTATGTCTTCCACCGAAAAATCTTCTCGTGCGATCCGGATCCATGCGAAGAACTTCTTCATATTTATCTGCCATCCATTTCGGTCTTGCTCCGGATGGTGTGGAAAGTATCGTATAAATTCCTTCTTTATACAGATTATCGATCACTTCTTCCAGCCAGTCAAAGTTATATCTTCCCTCTTCTGGCTCCAGCACTGCCCAGGAAAACATTCCCATGGAAACGGTATTGATATGGGCTTTTTTGAAATATTCGATATCTTTTTTCAGAATATCCGGTCTGTCCAGCCACTGCTCAGGGTTGTAATCGCCACCGTGCAGATAATGGCTGTATCTAATCTGCTCTGCCATTTTTTATCTCCTTATGATTTGATTCACATCAAGCGGACAAAAGCATCCTCTTCTCTGAGAAAATTTATACCAGACAACTGATCCACAGTTGATCTGGTATAAAAAGAATGCTGCGTGATCCAGTTAAAGCATATTATACAATATACCTACAGATTTCGGCAGCATCCTTTTTGTTTTAAAATTATTTTACAGCTCCGGTAATACCCTCTGCGAACTGTTTCTGTAATACGAAGAATACGATCATGGTCGGAATGGAACAGAATAATACGCCGCACATCAGCATGCCGTAATCCGTTACATATCCTGTGATCAGATTGGCGATCAACATCGGCATGGTCATCGCCTTATTATCTGTCATGATTACCTTCGGCCACAGATAGGAATTCCATGCATTCATAAATGTGATAACTGCTGCCGCCGCATAAGTAGATTTCATAGTCGGGATAAACATCTGGAAAAAGATCCTTACCTCGCTTAATCCGTCAATCCGTGCTGCCTCAATGATATCGATAGGAAATGCTCTGGCATTCTGACGGAACATCATGATCATAAATGGTGTGGAAATGATCGGAAGGATAAAACCTACCGCTGTATTTAAGAGTCCGGCTTTTGAAAACATCTTAAATAAAGGAACCATCGTTGCAACCTGCGGAACCATCATTGCAAGAAGCAGGGTGGAAAACAGTCTGTCTTTCCATCTGTCATGATATACCTCAAAGCCATAACCTGCGATAGAACAGATCAGAAGGCAGATCACTGTAGTAAGAACTGCATAAAACAGAGAGTTTCCAAGAGCTCTCCACAGCGGCTGCTGTGCAGTCAGGTTTTTAAAGTTCTGCATAAAATATGTACCCGGAAGGATACGGCCTCTGGATACATCTGTGGATGTATTGGTTGCCGCAGAGATCATCCAATACAGTGGAAATACAGAGATAAATGATACGATGATCAGAAAAATATATGTAGGGATCAATCTTCTCTGAATTGCGGATTTATTCTTTTTCTCAGTCACGTGTATCACCTACTTTCAAATTGATAAAGGCCAGGATCGCTACCATGATAAATATGATAAATGACATTGCTGCCGCATATCCGAAGTTTGGCACGTTGATGAAGCATGTATTATAAACATAATGGGACATTGTGATGGTTGAGTTCGCCGGGCCACCTTTTGTCAGGTTGACAGACTCATCAAACAACTGCAGTGTACCATTGATCGACATAATAAATGTCATGATAATTGTCGGTTTCAGAAGTGGTACGGTAATTTTCCAGAAGGTCTTCCAGCCATTGGCACCATCGATCTTTGCTGCCTCGTATACAGAATATTCAATATTCTGAAGACCTGCCAGATAGAACACCATGTTATATCCTGTCCATCTCCAGATCAGTGCGATGATGATCACGATCTTTGCACTTGTGGAGTTACCCAGGAAGTTATAGCCAGTTGTTAAAATTCCAAGTTTGATCAGGATGCTGTTGATCAGACCGTCTGTTGCAAACATAGAACGGAAGATCAGAGAATAAGATACAAGAGATGTTGCACATGGAAGAAATACACATGTACGGAAAAAGCCTTTAAATTTCAGATCCTTGTTATTCAGAAGCTGTGCAAGCAGGATCGCAAGGACCAGCATGATCGGTACCTGAATAATAAGATACAGGAAAGTATTGACGATGGACTGCTGGAATACCTTATCCATCATGATACGTTTATAGTTACTGAAGATCGGATCCGCAAACCTCATGTTTGCTCCGGCACCTGTCTGTAAAGAAATGATAAATGCGCGGATCATCGGATAAAAACTCATGACAGCGATCATAATGGTTGCCGGTGCCAGAAAGATCCAGCCGGCCGCTCTTTGTTTCGCTACCAGAGACATGCCACTTTTTTTGGAATTCACAGGAACTCCTCCTTTCAAACATCTAAACCTTTACATAAGACAAGGGACTGCATGCAGTCCCCTGCCCTGTATTTCATTAATATTTCAGCTTTACTCTGTCATCTTGAATGCCAGTGTATCCTGTGCTTCCTGAAGTGCAGATTCTTTATCTGCGCCGTTTACAATATTAACAACAGCTGTGTTGATGCACTCTCTTGCCTCATAGTGGTACGGAGTTTTTGTAAATTCCGGAATGTGTGAAGAGTACTCTACAATTGTTGAGAAGATCGGCTGGTTATTGAAGAACTCGCTTGGCTCATTGTAAACCTCAGACTCACCAGCCGGCAGGTAGCAGGAAATTGCACCTGTTTCCGGAAGGATTGCATCATAGAAGTCTGTGCTGGAACCAAATGTGCTTGCAAGGAAGTCCTCAGCAAGCTCTACATTCTTGCAGTTGGATGTAATGTACCAGGAAGATCCGCCATTGTTTGCATAGTTTGTAGCTGTATCAACGCCGTCAACCTTCGGCATTGTTGTGATCTGCCACAGACCCTTCTGATCCTCTGTTCCCATCAGTGTAGCTGTGATCCAGTTACCGTTAACGATACCGGCAGCCTCTCCGCCTGTGATTGTGGAGATGTACTCATCCCAGTTATTTACTAATTTAACAACATTGTTCTTTACAAGATCCACATAAAGATCTACGCATTTCTCTGCTACATCGTTGCCAACGATATAAGCCTCTCCGTCATCATTTACGAAGTTTGCTCCACAGGACTGGATCATCATCATCAGAGTATCGCCACCTGTTGCTTCACTTGTAAGGAGATATTTACCTGTTTTTTCGTGAACGTCTTTTCCGATCTCCATGAATTTGCTCCATGTGATATCTGTAAGATCATCAATGGTATATCCTGCTTCTTCCAGGATATCTGTACGATAGCAGGCAATTGTTGCACCGTTATCAAACGGAACTCCGTAATGTGTGTCATCTACCATGGAGTAGGACTGTTTCAGTTTTCCGAAATCATCCCAGTTGATATCCATATCCTTCAGATCTGTAAAAGCATCCGGATAACTCTTCAGATATTTCTGATAGCTGTTGTCCTGCATCAGAACGATGTCCGGAAGTGTGCTGTAATCTCCGGCGTTTGCTGCTGTTGTAAGTTTGGTCTGGCAGTCATCAGAAGATGTCTCAACTACATCAACCTTGAATCCTTCGTGATCCTTTGCATACTGCTCACCTGCAATATTCATAGCCTTGATGTTGAAGTTCTGATCCCATGCCCATACAGTCAGGGTGTTATCGTCATCACCTTTTGCATATACTGCTGTAGTAGTTGCAGCAAAAGACATTGCCATGATACCTGTCATTAATACTGCGAGTAATTTTTTCTTCATTTACTTTTCCTCCTTTATTAAGCATTTCCCGTTTGCTTATGAATAGATTATAGCATCCGTATTTCCTCTATAGTTTGCAGAATTGTTCATATAATATGCAATTTCAACCATTTTATTGATTGTGCACTATTGTCACGCTATATTTTTACAAAAAATATGCACTTTGAGGATTTTTTCTTTTTACATTCGTCAGGATGCCCAAAAAAACCTTCTTTTTTGACATTGTGCGAACATTTTTTGTCAAAAAAGAAGGTTTTTGTTTCTATTTCATAAAATTTTATGTTGTTTTTCATACATATTTCACAAACATTTCTGCATATTATGCAAAATAAACCCTTTCAGGAAACTGCGTTTTCATCGTATGCAGCATTTCCTCTGTCAGATCCAGAAGAAGTTTTATTTTACGTCCATCTTCCTGAATGATCATGGTATAGTAAGGCACATCATCTTCATAAGAGGTATAATCGTATTTTTTCAGTTTCTCCGTTCCGGTATTCTTTTTATATTTTGCCACTTTTTCATGATAGTGAGGTGCTGTCACTTCCATCTCCTCAAGCTTCAGCACGTGAGCTGTTTTACGATATTTTTTACCATAGATCACATCTATGGTCAGTTGTCCGTTTTCCATAATATATTCATAGTCTCTCTGGCTGAATATGTCATAAGCAAAGTAAAGCAGCGCCAGAAGAAATCCCGGAAGCATGAATGCCTGAGAGATCGTGATACCCATCAGTACAAAAATTGCCGCAAAGATCACCATTACTTTTCTGAGAGCTCCTGACATATGTTTCTTTTTTCTGGAGACCTGCTCCACAATCCTGTAATCGTACATTTCTTACCTCTTTCTATCTGCCTGATCCGCATACAGTCTGATATTTCTATTCTGTCGTGACAGATCCACAGATCTGGTTTTGTTGTTTTACCAGCCTTCCTCTGAATGGATGTCAAACTTAAGAAGCTGCTGTTCATAGTTCTCCGGACGTTTTCTCCACTCCAGAGGTG
Source organism: Blautia sp. SF-50 (assembly GCF_900101315.1). Lineage (NCBI taxonomy): Bacteria > Bacillati > Bacillota > Clostridia > Lachnospirales > Lachnospiraceae > Blautia > Blautia sp. SF-50. The sequence goes on along the minus strand of NZ_FMUW01000034.1, from coordinate 5,778 downwards.
TCATTCCCGTAACCTGACGAAAATTCCGGTTAAATGTGGAATTGGTGGTAAAACCACACTTATGTGCTATATCTGCAATTGGCTGATCTGTTTTTTTCAGATAATCACAGGCCGCCTGGATACGGATCGTATTGATGTATTCCAGCGGACTCATCTTCATGTAAGTCGTAAATATCCGGCGCAAATGAGTTTCACTGATATGACAGTATTCTGCCAGTTCGTCAATACGAAGATCCTCCATGTAATGATCAGAAATATATTCCTGGAACCTGGAGATCATATCTATGACTTTTCCTCTGCCTTCGCTGCAACGTTCTTCGCCTGAATCCCGGTTTATCCTTGCGATTTCCACAAGAAGCGATGCCAAAACTCCCTTAGCTTCTTCCAGATAAAATTCCTCTCCATCCCGCATGATATCCAGGATCTTAAGGATCTTACCTGCCATGGATCGGTTTTCTTTTTCATTCAGAAAAAGTGATCTGGAGTTGATCCGCTGAACGATTTTTTCTTTTTTTACCGAATTATTAATAAATTTATCCAGGAATCCTTCTACATCAATAAAAAGATACTCCCAGCGGCTGATAGTTCCAATATCACTGTTTGTGGTATGTGGATAATTGGATGGGATCACCGTAAAATCCCGGTCATGAAACTGTACCTTATCCTCTCCAAGTATCATAAATCCCTGTCCTTCATAGCAGAATCCGATTTCCAGATAATTATGAAAATGGAGATAATCGATATCGTTCCCATAATTCTGAACCCACTTCTGTCCAAGCAATGCAAGGATGGGGCTCCCCTCCGGCATCTTATAATATCGAAGCTCCATTTTGGGTTTTCGTTTTTTTGCCACAAATATTCCTCCGTATGTTTTCTGTTCCAATATTTACTGATCTTTCTGTTATATTACAGCCATACATAAAAAAAAGCAACCTGCAGGATAACAATACTTGATAACTCTTGTTTCTGCAGATTGCAATTTTTATATCAGCTATTTACTTTTTATCTGTTTATTCCTCATCCAGGTAATATCTTCCATATGCATCTGCCGCTTTGATTGCTGCAAATACAGTTTCCGGTGTAACTTCAAATGGCATGTTGTGAAGTGTATCATTCTCCGCACATGCAGTTGTGGCAACTTCCATAAGCTGCTCATCAGTTACCTTCCCAGCTCCAAGCTCTGCCAGAGTAACAGGAAGTCCTACTTCAATGCACCATAAGATGATCTCTTCCAGATCTTCCTGGGGAATATTCTCCAGTACCAGCTGTGTGATGGTTCCGAATGCAACTTTTTCTCCATGATACATATGATGGCATTCTTCCAGTACAGTAAATCCGTTATGGATCGCATGTGCACCTGCAAGTCCTGCACTTTCAAAACCAATTCCAGAAAGAAGTGTATTAGCCTCAATCACTTTCTCAACTGCCGGTGTGCATACGCCTGCTTCCAGAGCTATCTTAGCTTTTACGCCCTCATCCATCAAGGTATTAAAGCAAAGTTCAGCCAGTGCCATGGCAGCCTCTGTTGTCTTACCTCCTGCACAGGAAGTTGCTCCGCTTCTCTTACATGCCCTTGCCTCAAAATATGTTGCCAGTGCATCTCCCATACCAGCCACAGTAAGACGAACCGGCGATTTGGTGATGATATCTGTATCCATCAGAACAAGATTCGGATTCGCCGGAAGAAACAGATATTTTTCAAAAACTCCTTCTTCTGTATAAATAACAGACAAAGCACTGCAAGGGGCATCTGTAGATGCGATCGTCGGACAGATAAATACCGGTGTTCCCGCATAGTATGCAACTGCCTTCGCTGTATCAAAGATCTTTCCTCCACCAATACCAATGGTAAGATCACACTGCTCATCTTTTACGATCTTTACCAGACGATCAATCTCACTGTTACAGCATTCTCCGTTAAAATAATCAAAAACCACCTCACAGGTACTCTCAGCAAAGCTCTCTTCGATCGTTTTACCGATTCTTTTATATCCGCCTTTACTGATCAGAACCAACGCTTTTTTTCCGCTCTTTGCAGCATAAGTTCCAAGATTCTTCATTTCTCCCGCACCCTGTAAATATTTGGACGGACTGATTAAAATTTTCGCCATTTTATACTTCCTTTCTTTGTTTTCAGAAGTCAGCCTCCGCATCCGGCTTTTGTATTTATATTATAATTGCTGTATTTTTTTATTGCAAGGAGTATTTGAGGATTTATATTACCAGCGAACAGTAACTTCACCTGTTCTGAAAAGCTGTTAAGCAATTCCTTTTTCTCCCGTTCAATCTGCTATCCTGCATATGAAAAAAAACATTGCAGTGCCCATCCAAATTTGCATCGTTTTGGAATTTACAGCTTACGACTTCTGCATGCGGAACATGGTATATTTTAGGGGACTTAACTGATTTGATCAAAGTGCAGCGTTTTATGATATTTGGCATACTGTTCAAGCAGATTGCTCCATTTTTCACCTTCATCCTTTGCCGGACAATGCCCCACAGTTTGTAAAAGATTATTATGCTTACTATAAAACCGAGCGTGGTTATCATCCTCGTTCTCTTAATTCCAACAACGGATGGAATATGACATCTCCGCTGTCCTTTATGAATATGAAGTCCGTATTCTACTCGGTCCCGGAATCGATGTTAGAAAAGGTATGACTGCTACTTTTAACGGTTTACCGTTAGACACAGAATCCGTCAATTTGAAGTTCCTAAGCGTACAGTCCTATGACAATGGTGCTGTCTGGCTTCGGTATGCTCTGCACTGATTGTTCTGCAAGCAAATCGTAATTTCACGTAAAAAGCAAAACCGGCAACATGGATTCTTTACGGAACTGTACGGCACGCTCGGAATTGACCTTGAAGCCTACGGCAATGATCATTTGAAGGTTATAGTGCTTGGTATCGCGTGTGACCTGACGAGAACCTTCGGTTTGAACTATTCTATGAATGACAAAACACCCTGCATTGCTGCAGGATGTTACTATTTATAGACTATTCTTCAATTGAATGATTTTATCCTCTATTTCTTTGATTACTTCTATGAAATCTTTGTCAGATTTTCCTGTCGGATCCATGAGTCCCCAGTCATCATCAAATGGTCTGCCTATAAAAGGACATCCAACATCGCACCCCATTGAAATAGCTATATCAGGATCAGGTATTTCATCAATAAGCTTGCTATGATGACCCTTTGCATTCATATCTATTCCATATAGTTCTTTTACAATTCTGACTGCATCCTGGTTAATTTGATCCTTTAATTCTGTTCCGGCTGAATAGCACTCTAGATAATCACCGTACAAATGATTCCCTATAGCCTCTGCCATCTGACTTCTGCATGAGTTGTGAACACAAATAAATGCTACCTTCTTTTTCATGACTTAAACCACCCTTTCGTGTTATTCGCTACTTTCACAAGTGCAAGCATAACAGGAACCTCTGTGAGTACTCCTACAGTTGTAGCAAGAGCCACCGGACTTGTTGTTCCAAACAAAGTAATTGCTACCGCAACAGCAAGTTCAAAGAAGTTTGATGCACCTATCATTCCTGCCGGGGCTGCTATATCATGTGACATTCCCAATATCTTCGAAGCTATACAAGCAATAAAGAATATAAATACAGTCTGAATTGTAAGAGGTACTGCTATCAGCACTATGTGTAATGGGTTTGATAAGATGACCTCCGTTTGGGATGCAAATATCAAAACCAAAGTAAGCAATAAACCAACTGTAGTTGCATCATCAAACTTATGCACGAAAGTATTTACCCTTGATAAAACCATTACTGACTTTCACTTCTCACTCAAAGCTATTTGCAACTCGGCTAAACGTGTCGGTATTATTTTTTTGAATTATTTCATTCAATATTTTCCAATCAGATGACGAAAGAGTATCCTTAAGTCTTCTACAGATAATTCGATATAAGTTTTCTTCAAAAGTCAACCACTTCTCATCATAAATAATCTGGTCTCTTGCAGAATTTAGATTCAAGTCACTATTTACACCAATATCCAGTCTGAAGGAAAAAGGAAATGGTATTTTAAGGACTGCTTTCGACATCCTATTCGAATAATCAGGAAACAAGTTGTAAGGAACTTCTATTCCATGTATAGATAATGAGGCTTTGGATTTAAACCTTTCCGACCATGATGTATTTGTATCAATTTCACCGTCTTCATCTACTGAAATACTTGTTGATGTTTCTGTAATACAATTAGTTTTATATTTTATATTTGAAGACAAGGTATAAATCTCTCCATCAATTTCAACATCTTTTGATAATATTTCAATTTCCTCTGCTGGCAAGCCATTTTTAATAAGTATTCCTATACAACCTTTCCCTTTAAATCCATACTCTTCACAAATCAAATCAATATCTATTTTACGGATATTTTTTATATTATTCCAAGAATAATCTAATAAAGGTTTTAAATCTAAATCATCAAAATAATCACTTGAATATAATTCGCTTCCTTTGTTTGTTTCAATCTCAATTTGTACTGCTGGATTTGGCACAATGCCTTTTATACACTGCATAAATTCTTCTTCATTCATTCTATCCCACGGATGCACTGGACGCAATGTTAATATAGTATCCGTTCCAGGTTCTTTTTTATTAGAATCCGAAATGACAAAAAGACTTTCATAACCTTCAATCGATATATGCAATGCTTCATCGCACTCGAATCTTTCTCTAATTCTCCTAGTTGTCACTTCCATAGAGTCACATACCATAAAACATGAAAGTATGCCTATACCAAATCTAGATATCGGAGTGAACGAAGATTTGAACGAAACCATTAACTCACTAAATTCTCGAGAGGAATAATATGAGCATCCGACATTGGTGTAATAATTATCAATTATATGCTGGTTCATGCCAACACCATTATCACTTACTCGCAAATAATCAACATTATTTTTTGTATATAATGACACTTTAACTTTAGGGGTGTACTCTATCCCCCATAACTCAGAGAGTTTTTGTCTAAGCAAACAAGCATCAATAGAATTTTGTAACAGTTCACGCAATGCAACTCCTGGCTTACCATACAGCTTAGTTCCCATTAACAAATCAATTATTTGTTTCTTACTTAATGAAAATTTTGTGTCATGGTAACGATAAATAGGCTTTCCTGATATTATATCTTTTTTAGCTTGTATTTTTCTTCTATCTACTTGAGGTGGCAATGAAATTTTATAGACCTCCACATCAATATCCATTCCCTCATCTGATAGATTAGACAAAATAACAGTACCATTCCTCAATTCTTCATCAATTTGATTGCAAAAAGCAAGAATAGTCGCTTCAATTGCAGGGTGTTCGCACTGAGCCGAAAATAAAAGTTTTCTGGGTGATATTGTCCATGCATTTATACTTTGATGCTTTTTCCATTCACTCAACGATACAGGATTTTTTACAGCTAGATGAGAAAACAGAACAGAAGGTGTTCTTTTAGGGTCAAAATCAATTATATGCTTGAATGAAAAAGTAAATTCTACATTCTAATATACCTTGATTTTATGCGGGATTTAATTCTATTTTCGGAGATATACAACTTGATTTTTTTAGTATATAATGCTTTTATACGGCATAAACAGCATAGTTTTTTGCATGATAAAAGGACATCTGGAAATAGTGTGCAGGACTAAATTCCACATGTCTGTTGGAAAGACTAAATTCTATGCAATGAAACTTGCCTGTGCCTGTATTGTTATTATTATTTTATTAATGCTGGTATCAATGTGACTTCATCGGCTGGTATCTCTGCTA